>NZ_HF998994.1:0-3891 GCF_000433815.1 Blautia sp. CAG:257 | reverse complement strand
TCTCATTTTGACTTGTACTATTTATATTCTAGCACCAATGAACACCACGACCTGTTTTCCAATCTGTTATAACCGATGTCGTCCCAATACTGTTAAATTGAGATGTTGTGATATGAGGTTTATATTCAACCTTTGATTCTCCGTCATGTCTTTCATGTTCATTCGCTATTTTAAATAAACTTTTGCCGAAGACACTCACTCCTTTTTTAGATATTCTATTTTAAAATCACGCTCTTATTTCTTACTTTCATTATACAATATATTGAATAACAATTCACTTTTTTTCGATAAATTTTTCAGCAAAAAAGAGAATGCACCGAAATGCATTCTCTTAATTTTTATGATTTATCATTTTTCTGTTCGGAATTAAATTGTAACTTGATTTCCTTCTATTTTTCCTATTGTTCGGAATCAAATTGTTATATTCGGAACTAAATTGTAACTAAACATTTACATGGATTTTCTTTCTGCGATCTCCGCCATTTTTGCTTCGTTCAGTCGTGTATCTCCATGCACACGGCTGTAGGAAAGATAACCGTTCATACGGTCGATCTTTGTAAGGTTTTTGGAACCGCATACCGGGCACACATCCATTTCCAGTTCTTCATGGCCGCAGTCGTCACAGTAAGCCAGAGAAAGGTTGACACCCTCATAATAGCCAAGCTCCATAGCTCTGCGGATCAGTGTACGGATCGCCTCCTTATTATAGCCGATAGGGTAGCGCACATACTGGATTTTTCCGCCGTTGCACAGTTCCCAGAATCTGCCTTCCAGATCCTGTTTCTCAATAGGAGTCACATCCTCTGTTACATGGCAGTGGAAGCTGTTGCTTACGTATGGTCTGTCAGAGACGCCTTCAATAATGCCGTACATCTTACGGAACTGCTCTACCTGAAGTCCGCAGAGGCTTTCTGCCGGAGTTCCGTAAATAGCGTACAGATATCCGTCCTCTTCTTTAAACTGATTTACTTTGTTGTTAATATATTTCAGAACCTCCAACGCAAACTGTCCGTCCTCACGGATGGATTTGCCGTTATAAAGCTCCTGAAGCTCATTCAGCGCAGTAATTCCAAAAGAGGCTGTCATCGGCTTTAAGATCTTGCCGATTTTTTCGTGAGGCTTCAGATGTCCGCCGTAGAATCCGCCTTCACAGTAAGCAAGAGGATTGGTGGAAGCGCGCATCTGCCCCAGATATTCATAAGTACGGATATGCAGGTTCCGGATCATTTCCAGATAAAAATCAAGAACCTCATAAAAATCTCTGCTCTCCGCTCTGGCTTTTGCAAGGATCATAGGAAGGTGAAGGCTTACCGCACCTACATTAAAGCGTCCTACAAATACCGGAACATCCTTTTCGTCTGCCGGATACATTCCGCCTCTTTCGTACCAGGGGCTTAAAAAGGCACGGCATCCCATAGGGCTGATCACCTTTCCGTACTGCTTATACATACTGGAAATATAACCCTTTCCTGACATGGAAAGCCAGTCCGGATACATTGTCTTTGCAGAACAGTCCACGCCTGCTTCAAATACATCCTCACAGCACTGTCCCGGTCCATGAATATTTTCATCATAAAGAAATACGATTTTCGGGAAAAGAACCGGTTTTTTATGTCCGTCCCTGCCCTGTCCGCCCTTGTGGACCTCCAAAAGAGAAATATTGCACATTTTTTCAAACTGGCCTGTTCCAAGTCCAAGAGTTACCGTTACAAAAGGATAATCTCCTCTGGATGAACCTACTGTATTCAGCTTATATTCAATACCCTGCCATCCCTGGTCGAAGTCTCTGCGCACTTTGTCCAGCGCGTACTCAATGGCTTTTTCTTCTCTTCCGGTCCAGCTTTTGTCTGAGTACTGCAGAAATTCCTGGACATATTTATCATAGCTCTTCTTTGCATACGGAGCCAGGATCTTATCTACTTCCGGCACAGTAAAGCCGCCGTACTGCTGGGCAGCCGTGCTGAGAACAATGTCTCCCATAACGTCAAACGCTGTATCCAGAGTTTTCGGTTCATTGTACCATACGTTTCCCATTTCAAATCCGCCGCTCAGCACAGAAGCAACATCAAAAAGACAGCAGTTCATGGTATCCAGTCTGGCAGACTGGTCGTGAATATAAATATAACCGTCCTTGCATGCCTGAAGCTCGTTGCGGTTCATAAAAAATTTACGGTAAAGTTCCTTATTCAGTTCGTTAAAAATCAGACTTCTCTTTGTTGCAACAAGGGCGCTGTCCGTATTGGCGTTGCTCTTATCTCCAATGTAACGGATCGCCTGACTCTTTGTATATACATCATCCATCATGTGAATAAAATCCAGCTTGTAATTACGGTAATCGCGGTAACTTTTTGCCACAGCCGGATTTACTCTTTCCAGAGCGCCTTCTACAATATTGTGCATTTCCTGGATCTGAATCTCATTTTTCCCCAGTGAATCCGCATGTTCCTGCGCAAAACGGCAGATAAAATCTTTTTCCTCCTGAGAGAATGTATAAAGAATTCTGGCTGCTGACTTATTTACTGCTGCCACGATCTTCTGCGGATTAAATTCTTCTTTTGTCCCGTCTTTTTTAATTACATAAATCATACCATTTTTCTCCTATTTAGGTTCGCAGGAAACCGCACATTTATTACCAGTACCCTCCCCGTCGAATCCGTTCCCCATATCTGGTGTTGCAAGAGAGAGTATAGCACAATATAATGTAAAAGAAAAGGGGGTATTTTATTTTTTTATTTCCCCCTTTTCTTTCTGTTGATATCAGCTCAATTCCGGGCATCCCGGTCAGAATGTATTCCAAATCATCTTTAATGACAGACGCTTCTATTCTGCTCTGCTCAGATAAACGCTGTCATAGGAATTTTCATACTCATCCAGATAAAGCAGATCCCCTTCATTCAGGATAAATTCCACCTCTTCCCCTGTTTTCAGAAGATGAATTTCTTTTCCGCCCACGCCTTCCCGTACCAGTTTCACTTTTTCTTTATTTGTATAAACAATATATTTTCCGGGCTCAATTTCTGTCCCCACAAATGCCTGTCCATGACCTGCGCTTAACGCATACTCTATCTTTCCGGTTCCTGAATTTATCCACGAGGAAAGATAGGAATCATCCGAAAGCTCTGTTATGTATTCTGTATCTGTGTCAACAGGCAGAACTTCCTCATCCGTGTCCGTTTCATACACATAATGCTCCAAGATATCATTTTGAAGAATGTTCTCCCGCCATGTATCCCACAGGCCCTGGATTACCGGCAAAAATATGATCAGAAACGACAGGATCAGAAAAATCCCCTGATGTTTTTTCTTTTTTTTCGGTTCTGAGGACAGAGTATTCCTTTTTTCAGAAGCAGATACTGTTCCGGTCTTTGCAGTTTTTTTATGCTTCTGCGCTCTGTAAGCCGTCTGGTTCCCGGCAGTGTTTCCGGTTGTCTTACGCTGCGGCTGAGGCTGCTGCGCCTTTTTTACCGTTTCTGACGGAGCCAGTCTTTTCCGAAGCTCCTCTCTGGCTTTTTCTGACGCATGTCTGTCATGAGTTTTTCTGTCTTCATTTACATGGTACAGTACCGCGTCGTTTTTGTACGGCATTCCACAGCTTTTACATCTTCCTCCCACCACAGGGCCATCACATAACTGACACCGCATATCCCGCCTCCTCTTCTCTGTCTCCGTAACAGATTTTTATTCTTTTTTCCGTTTATCCTACAAAATATCTGAGTTCATTGTACCGAAATTTCTCCGATCCCGCAAGGTAAAAAATAACTTCTGCCGGTTCCGGCCCACAAAACGATACTGTTCAAGGAACCTTCCGGATCACCTTCGGCAATGGCATTTTCACAGCTGAGGTCAATAACTATCTTGAGTTTCCGCAAAATGTAATTTAAACATAAATGA
>NZ_HF998993.1:0-49999 GCF_000433815.1 Blautia sp. CAG:257 | reverse complement strand
AAAACAGGTGACTGTGGATAAAACTGCGGAAACTCAAGGATCTCTCATATTGACAAGAAGATAATAAATCGTTTCATACATTCCCGATTCTTTTTCATCTCGCCTGTAAGGGGATGTTAATGTCCGCACTGCATTTACCTTAAACGTCAATCTTTTGTTCCTATAAAATCCTCTCTTCTGATTTTTCCAAAACCTGTTGCTTTGAGTTTAGTATATATAGTAAATGCACCATAGTGCATAATTGAGGTTTTTATGTCTGAACGAAAGAAATATGATCCTGGATTAGTAAAAGTCGGAGAAATGCTCAAAGAAAAACGAAAAGCACTGGGCGCTGAATATAAAACATGAGAACATTTTATTGAACTCAGAAATTCTGAATTATTTGATAACAGCGACTGGCTTTCTCCACGTCATCTGGCAAATATTGAATCTGGGAAAAACTGGATCAGTATTGAAAAATTAATACTGCTTTCTACTGCGCTCGAAGAAAACCCTGTGGATTTATTTTCCGAAATCATCCATACCTACAGAGAAGGAAAAAATACTTTTTAATTTTACCCACTATACAGTTCTCTTCCTCCCCCTTGTTTTTCCCCGCTGAAGGAATTATAATACGCCCATACAATCACACTTACATGGAGGTGGTATTATGCACTACACCAGCCGTTATCAATCCCCTCTTGGAGAAATTCTTCTGGCAGCGGATAACATAGGACTGACAGGATTATGGTTTTATGGGCAGAAATATTTTGCGCTTCACCTGGATGAAAGTCACGAGGAAAAAACCTGTCCGGTATTAGGGCAGGCAAAGATCTGGTTGGATCTTTATTTTTCCGGACAGAAACCTGATTTTTCTGTTCCTCTGCATCTGAGGGGAACAGAATTTCAAAAAGAAGTATGGGAAATCCTTTGTGATATTCCTTATGGAACCACGGTCACTTATGGAAAAATCGCTGCTGTTCTTGCACAAAAAAGAGGTCTGGAGCACATGTCTGCGCAGGCCGTAGGAAACGCGGTGGCGCATAACCCAGTATCTGTTATTGTACCATGCCACAGAGTACTTGGAAGTAAGGGAAGTCTTACCGGATATGCCGGAGGACTGGAACGAAAAATAAAGCTTCTGGAACTGGAAAAAGTCCCCCGATACTGAGGGACTTTTTCTTTATCTGATTACCTTTTCATTTCATTTACTCAGAACATTCTTCCAAATATTTTTACCAGAACAGCGCCTCCCGGCATTCTTCTCAGCCTCTCCCGAGAAGGCTTTTCCATTAAAATATATACTATAAAATAGGTTGCACCTCCCAGTGCAATGGACAGACACAGACAGATCACATTTGACTGAATCAGTTTGTACAGACCATAATATACAAGCCCTGCCACAGCTCCCATAGGTATAGATGCAAGGATTGGATTCAGGTATGCAAATCTCCACGGATTTTTATATCGAAGGTATTTTTTCATAGCCCTGTCGTTCAGAATACATACAACAACCGCATAAATAATCATTGCAACCAGCAGAGAATAAATTCCCAGATCTGTAAAGAGTAAAAGCAGAACAACAGCTACCACATCGACCACCAGCGCTACTGCAGCGGTGATCATTGGAATCTTTGGTCTTCCAATTCCCTGAAGCACTCCGTTTGAAATATTTGACATTCCATTTAACAGAATAGTAAAGGAGCCCAGCATCAGAAGCTTTCCTGCTGTACCATTGGTTCCTCCAAACAGCAGGGATACGATCGGCTGTGCAAGAACGGCTAAGCCTACTGCACAGGGAACAGAAATAAACATGGAAAGTTGCACTGTCTGATCAATTTTTCTTCTGGTTTCTTTTACTGCGCCTGTAGCATAAAGAGCCGAAACCTCAGGAATCATAGAGGTGGGCGCTGCACTGGAAAGGGTCAGAGGAATATTGATAATACTCATAAAATAAGTTGCATACTCTGCATACATCATACTTAATTTGTCTGCATCTGCTCCCTGTGTTCCGAGAATTTCCGAATAAAGAACACCGTTCAGATACCCATTTACATTATAGATAAATGCGCTGAGAATGATCGGAGATACGATCAGCATGATCAGTTTCAGGATATCCCCATATGATTTTTCTCTGTGTCTCCGGTCACTTTTTACTCTGGCGCGGATGCCTTTCCGGTTCATTCCGTAGACCATCATCATAAACAAAAGCGCTGTCACGACTCCGGCTGTTGTTCCAACTGTTGAGCCGGCAGCTCCCCATTTTGCCACCTGTTCCGGCGTTCCATCTGAAAGATTTTTGATAAAAAGCCATGCTGCAAGAAGACTTACAATAGCATTAAAAATCTGTTCAAGAATCTGAGAAACAGATGTGGGAAGCATATTTCTGTATGCCTGAAAATATCCCCTGTACACGCCGAGAATTCCCGAAAGGAATATGGTAGGGGATAAAATCTGCAAAGCCAGAACTGCATTGGGCTGATTGTGGGGAATAATAAATCTGGCGCCAAAAAGGCAGAAGAGAGCTACTGCTCCGCCTACAACAGCCGCATAGATCATAGACCCTCTGAATATTTTCTGTGCGTTTTTGTAATCTCTTAACGCAATCCTTTCTGAGATCAGCTTCGATACTGCCTGAGGAATACTGAAAGATGCGATCATCAAAAGGATCATATAGGCATTCTGGGCAAGGCTGATATAGCCCATTCCCATATTCCCTACAATGGAGGATAAGGGACTTTTATACAACAGGCCGATGATCTTGGATATCATTGCCGCGATCATCAAAAAGGAGGCATTTCTTACAAGATTATTCTTTTTTCCCATGATGTCTCCTTCACACCTGATCTTTATTTTCGATCTGCCAGTCAACTGGTTCCAGACCATTTTCTCTTAAAAATTCATTTGTTCTGCTGAAATGTCTGCAGCCGAAAAATCCTCTGTAAGCAGACAGCGGACTGGGATGCGGAGCTTCCAGAATCAGATGTTTTGGATTGTTCAGCATGGATTTTTTCATCTGGGCCGGACGTCCCCAGAGAAGAAATACAATGGGTCGGTCCTGTTCGTTGAGAATACGGATGGCTGCATCTGTAAACTGTTCCCAGCCAATTCCTCTGTGTGAATTGGCCTGATGCGCCCGCACTGTAAGCACTGTATTCAACAGAAGCACACCCTGGCGCGCCCATTTTTCCAGATATCCGTTATCCGGAATATAACAGCCAAGATCATCATGGAGCTCCTGATAAATATTTACAAGAGACGGAGGGATCTCCACATCTTTTTTTACGGAAAAACACAGACCGTGGGCCTGTCCGTCGTTATGATAAGGATCCTGTCCCAAAATCACCACTTTCACCTCACTGAGCGGTGTAAAATGAAATGCATTAAACATATCTTCTGCAGGAGGAAAAATCTTTCTGGTATTATATTCCTGCATTACTGTTTTGTATAATTTTGCATAATATGACTGGTGAAATTCGCCTTTCAGCGCTTCCAGCCACTCTCCTGACAAAGGAGCCATAACTGTCACCTCTTTATCTTCTTACTGAAATTCCTTTTTCTGCCAGATAATTTTTCACCTGACCGATTTCCAGTTCTTTGTAATGAAATAATGACGCAGCAAGAACTGCATCTGCTTTTCCTTTTGTAAACGCCTCATGAAAATGTTCCAGAGTACCGGCTCCCCCTGAGGCGATTACGGGAATATCCACTGCGTCTGCCACTGCCCGGGTCAGTTCCAGATCATATCCTGCTTTTGTGCCGTCGCAGTCCATGCTGGTTAAAAGTATCTCCCCGGCTCCAAGATCCTCTGCCTTTTTTGCCCACCAGACAGCGTCTGTTCCTGTATCCAGTCTTCCGCCATGCTTGTAAATGTTCCAGCCTCCGTCTGCTCTCCGTCTGGCGTCAATGGCAACCACCACGCACTGGCTTCCGAACTTTTCCGCAGCTTCTGTGATCAGCTGTGGTCTGTCAATTGCCGCAGAATTTACAGAAATCTTGTCTGCTCCTTCTCTGAGAAGCTTTTTAAAATCGTCCACTGTACGGATACCTCCGCCTACGGTAAAGGGAATAAACACGCTGGAAGCAACTGCCCGTACCATATCCGTTACTGTATCTCTGTTTTCGCAGGAGGCTGTAATATCAAGAAATACCAGTTCATCCGCACCTGCCGCATCATAAGCCCTAGCAATTTCCACAGGATCACCTGCATCCTTCAGATCAACAAAATTTACACCTTTTACCACCCTTCCCCGGTTTACATCAAGGCAGGGAATGATTCTTTTTGTAAACATATCAGTATTCCTCCCTGTCAAGCTCTGCAAAATTCTTCAGAATTTCAAGTCCGTATTTTCCGCTTTTTTCCGGATGGAACTGACAGGCAAATACGTTATCCTTTTCTACAGAAGCATGAATCTCTGTGCTGTATTCTGTCACTGCCTTTACAATCTCCGGCTCCCGTGCCTGAAGATAGTAGGAATGGACAAAATATACATACGTATCCTGTGGAATATTCCGATACAGTCTTCCATTATTCTGAAGCTGAAGGGAATTCCATCCCATGTGAGGAATTTTTAACCCCGGAGACGGCGGTATTTTCAGGATTTTTCCTTTCAGGATTCCCAGTCCCTCTACTCCCGGGCTTTCTTCACTGCTTTCAAAAAGAAGCTGTAGTCCCAGACAGATTCCAAGGAATGGTTTTCCTTCCTTTATCATGTCCTGAATTACCGGAACCAACTCATATCTGTGAAGGTTTTCCATTGCCTGTCCAAAGCTTCCAACTCCGGGAAGAATTACTTTATCCGCATTTTTCAGTGTCTCCGGATTCCGGGACACAACTGTTTTCTCTCCCAGATAGGAAAGAGCTTTTTCTACACTTCTGATATTTCCTGCATCATAATCTATAATACCGATCATATGTCTTTCCTCTTTGTTAAAATTTTACAGAAACTTACATTTTATACTACATTTATGTTCTTTTATTTACAGATCCGGAAAACATATCTCTTACAGTGCCCTGCACTCTTTTATTCACTTCCGAATTTTCTTTCCATTTTTCAATCCCGAAAAGTTTCCGTTACAGAACAGTCTGCTATGTATTTCTGATCTGCTTCCGGTTCCTATACATTTCCAATCCCGAAATTCTTCCGTTACTGAACAGTCTGCTATATATTCCTGATCCATTTCCGGTTCCTTTGCATTTCCAATCCCGAAAAACTTCTGCTACAGAACAATCTGCTATGTATTCCTGATTCGCTTCTGTTTTCTGATCTGATAAAACCGGTAAAATAAATCCACTCTACATGCGTGTTCATTTTTCAACGGCTACGTCAAGTATACCCTAAAAAAAGACAGATGCAAAGAGCTTTCTTCACATCTGTCGATTTTTGTCTCAATTTACGCTTTTTCTGTCAAGGGTGAACCAGAATTCCACACCATTGTCATAATTACGGACACCGTACTCCTGGTTATGGCTTTCCATAATTGCCTTGACAATGGAAAGTCCGATTCCACTTCCTCCATATTCTCTGGTTCTTGCTTTATCCACCTTATAAAACTTTTTCCAGACATTGGGAATATCTGCTTCCGGTATGGGATTTCCCGTATTGAAGACTGTAATTCTTACTCTGTCTCCGTCAGGACACACACAGATTTCTATCTCTCTGTCACCGTCCAGATGATTCAGCGCATTGCTTGTATAATTGGTGACAACCTCTTCAATCCGGAATTCATCTGCCCATACGTACACCGGCTCCTCTGCCTCAAAGCTGACCTTTGCTTCTTTCTGCTGGATCATAATGTCCATGGACTGAAGAACGCCTTTTATCAGACTTACAATGTCAAAGCGTTCCATTTTTACTTCGTCACGGCCCTCTTCCAGGTGATTCAGTGTCAGGAGGTTTTTCACAAGCTTATTCATCTTGGCCGCCTCATCCATGATCACATCGCAATAAAACTCTCTGCTTTCCGGATCATCTGAAATGTTTTCCTTCAGTCCCTCTGCATAACCCTGCACAAGAGCAATTGGTGTTTTCAGTTCATGAGACACATTATTCAGAAACTCCTGCCTCTGCTGATCGATACGGATCTTGTTTTCAATATCCTTCTGAAGCTGGTTATTTACAGATTTCAGTTCTGATATAGTCCTTTCCAGCTCTTCTGACATTTTATTAAAATTCTCTCCAAGCTCGTCAATCTCATTTCCTGCCCTGCATTTATATTTTGCATCAAAATCAAGATTTTTCATTCTGCTGGAAAGAACCGTCAGTTCGCTGATGGGATTGGTGATCCTTTTTGTCACTGCCCATAAAATAACTGCGCTGACTGCAATGATCAGGATTCCCACAAAAAAGTAAAAGCTGTTGGAAATAGAAACACTGTCGCGAATGCTTTCCAGCGGCGTCCGGATCAGAAAGAAGCACCCGTTATCCAGCACGCCCCAGCTTTCTACATAATCCATTTCCACAAACCTGTCGCTGACCTGCTGGATCACATAAGTATCTGTTGAATCCAGAATTTTCGTCCAGCCTTTCTGTTCATCCAGATCATAGGCATAACCAATGAGGCGGGCCTGCAGCATTTTTTCATTGCCGCCCTCAGAGGCAACCTCTTTTCCATCTACTGTGATAATAGTCCAGGTAAGATTATTTTCTGAACATTCTCTTTTCAGGCTGTCAGAAATCTCTGCTGTGCTGTTTCCTTCTGAGTCTGTTACAATCTTCAGTTTTTGAAGATCATTGACTGCAGCCTCCAGAACCTCTGTTTTTTTTGTGATATAGTACCGTTCCAGAAACAGAAAATTAATAGCGGTGATGGTACACATAGATACCACCAGCAAACCGATAAAGAAAAATTCCAACTGATGTCTCAGGGAATAAACCTTCTTCTTATGAGGTTTTTCCTGCTTTTTTATCTGCAGGCGTTTCTTTTCTGGAAGCAGTTTCCGGCTCATGCTTCGTCAACCTCAAATTTATAGCCCATTCCCCATACTGTCTTAATATACTCGCCCTTTTCTCCCATTTTGCTTCTCAGCTTCTTTACATGGGTATCAATAGTACGGGCATCCCCGAAATAGTCATAATTCCATACAGAGTTGAGAATTTTTTCCCTGGAAAGAGCAATCCCCTCATTTTCCAGAAAATATGTGAGAAGTTCAAATTCTTTAAAGCTCAGTTCCATAGGTTCTCCGTCCACAGTTGCCTGATGAGCCGCTTTATCTATAACGATTCCCCCTGCTGAAAGAATATTTTCCGCAGTATCCTGCCCTGTCCTTCTTAAAATGGCCTCTACTCTTGCCACAAGAATTTTCGGACTGAAGGGCTTGGAAATATATTCATCCACACCAAGCTCGAATCCCAGAAGCTCGTCTCTCTCGTCGCCTCTTGCTGTAAGCATGATAATGGGAACTTTGGAATTTTTACGGATCTCACGGCACACCTCCCAGCCGTCCATTCTGGGCATCATGACATCAAGAAGGATCAGTGCAATATCCTTTTCTTTATAAAAAAGATCCATGGCTTCCTCACCATCTCCTGCTTCCAGAACCTGAAAGCCTTTTTTGGTCAGGAAATCCTTTACCAGCTTCCGCATACGGCTTTCGTCATCTACTACAAGTATTTTCAGGGCTTCCATATGAATACCTCCCGTTTTGATTTATAATGATTATAAGAGATTTTGACAGGTAAAACAATTTTTATTTTACCGTTTTTCTTGTCCTGTGCGAAAGAAGTGTCTTTCCATTCAGCCTGGACAAATCTGTTTTTATTTTTCTATTTATGATATCAGAAGTTTATGTTTCTTCTGTGAACGCCCAAACAGATTTTTTAAAAATTTTGTACTTTTTGAATCCTTTTTTGTTTTTCCGCCGTCTAATAAGCAGATACACAAAAACAAAGAAGCTTCTACTTTAACATCCCAGCCACGACCGGTCAGAAAACCAGGGGAGGAAATCTATGATTGAACACTTACTGCGAAAAGCAAAAAAGGGTGATTCCGATGCCTTCTGCCGTCTGATGGATACGCAGACACAGAGCATGTACAAAATTGCCCGTTCCTATCTGAAAAACGATGAGGATGCCGCAGATGCCATACAGGATACCATCTTATCCTGTTATGAAAATCTTCTGAGTCTGAAAAACAACAAATATTTTCAGACATGGCTTACACGAATCCTGATCAACAAATGCAAGGATATTCTTCACAAAAAGAAACTGACAGTGTATACAGACAGTATTCCGGACACTCCTTTTTACGAAGACGATTTTGAAACCACCGAGTGGAATCAGATTCTGGCTCCTTTAGATGAAAAATACAGGATCATTCTCCTTCTGTATTATATGGAAGGTTTTAACACCAGCGATATCAGCCAGATTCTGAATATGAAAGAAAGTACAGTAAAAACCCGGCTTCAGCGAGGACGGAAACTGCTCTCAGAAGCCTGCCAGTATCAGACCAGGGAGGGACATGCATGATGATTACATTCAACGATAATGAAAAAAAATTAAAAGACGATCTGAACAGGGATATCGCCCTGCCGGCAGTTGTCCATGAAAGAATTAATACAGCCTACCGCATGATCGAGGAACATACGGTCAAACAGAAAAAAAAGACCCGTAATCCCTACCACTGGATGAAAACAGGGGCAAAGGTTGCCGGAGGTCTGGCAGCCGCTGTGGCAGTTGGATTTATTTTCTGCGCAGCCAACCCGGTTATGGCAAGAGAGCTTCCGCTCATCGGAGGAATTTTTGAACAGCTTCAGGATAAAGTAAGCTTTTTCGGGAATTTCTCGGATAAGGCAACCTCTCTTGAAGAGTCTGCCGCTCCAACCTCAGATACAGAGAAACTTCCGGAGACATCTTCCGCTGATGAAACTCCCCGGGAAACAGTTTTCACAAAAACACAGGACGGACTCACCATAACCCTGTCTGAAATTTATGCAAACGATCTGACCTGCTATATTACGGTAAAAGCAGTCAGCGAAGAACCGTTCCCGGATACTCTGATGGATCAGGACGGAAAACCATGCATCTCTCTTGTAACAGAACCCCGATACAGCTTCCTGGAAGATACGGGTATGAATCCTGGTATACAGTATATCAATCCGGAAGGAGAATTTACGGATGACCATACCTACATAGCTATTTTACGGCTGGATACTCAGTTTGAAGATACCGCTGAATTTGAACAGAAATATCAGGAAATGGTGGATGAGATTCTTGCAGAAATGGGGATTACCATGGATGATATCAATGATGAAACAGAAGAAGGCCATGCTAACCTGGAAGAATTTAACGACCGTGTTTTAGCACGGGGCGGCGCTCTCCAGTCTCAGTATGTCAAGCCCATTGTTACTCCGGAAACTTATACTCTGAACCTGACCTTTAAGGAATTTATCGGAGACAAAGCAGAACCTGAATTCTGGGACAGTGGATATACCCAGGAGGAACTGGAAGCCATGTCAGAGGCAGAATTTCAGGAAATTATGAACCAGATGCCGGAAGAATATTCTCAGAATCCCAATAAATATCAGAATTACTGGTTTAAAGGGGACTGGAGCTTTGAAATCCCGGTAACAGTAGATAATTCCCTGACGGAAACTCTGGAAATCAATGAAACCAATGAAGAAGGCATCGGACTTGCCTCCATTGCCAGAACGCCTTATGAAATCACCATTACTCCTTTGTATAAAGAAGGTTCTGACAGCGACTGTTTCCTGGTTGCTCTGGATGCTGACGGCAATATGCTGCCGTACAACCGCTCTTCCTCTGACTCTTATAATTACGCGATACAGGACAAAAATATCTCATTCATAGATATCTATCTTCTGGATTATATGCAGTACATGGATGAACTGAAAGTTCAGTATTACAATGAAGAGCTGGACAATGCAGAATGGAAAGCCCTGCTGGATGCCAATGCAAGATATCACAAAACAGTCAGCTTAGACAAATAAATTCTCATAAAAATATCCCGGAAAAGGATTTACTGGCAGACTCCAGAAATTCTTCTCCGGGATTTGTGATTTTATCAGCTCATCTGATAATAATGTGCGTATATTCCGTTTTTTGCCAGAAGCTCCTCATGAGAACCGCGCTCTGCAATTCCATTATCTGCAACCACCAAAATCTCATCTGCATTCCGTATGGTGGAAAGGCGATGGGCAATGGTAATGGTTGTCCGGTTCCTGGAAAGCTCCTCCAGACTTTTCTGGATCCAGCGCTCGCTTTCATTATCAAGAGCGCTTGTGGCTTCGTCCAGAATCAGAACAGGCGGATTTTTCAGAAATACTCTGGCAATGGAAATCCTCTGCTTCTGTCCTCCTGAAAGCCTTGTTCCTCTCTCTCCTACAAAGGTGTCATATCCCTCAGGAAGGGACATAATAAAGTCATGGATATTTGCTTTTTTTGCAGCCTCAATAATCTCTTCCATGGAAGCAGAGGGCTTGCCGTAAGCAATATTTTCTTTAATGGTTCCTCCGAAAAGATAAATATCCTGCTGCACAAGACCAATCTGGCTTCTCAGAGATTCCAGAGTCAGCTTTCCGACCTCTTTGCCGTCAATAGTGATCCGACCTCCGGTTACATCATAGAATCTTGGAAGCAGGGAACAGATGGTAGTCTTGCCGCTTCCGGAAGGACCTACCAGTGCAATAGAGCGTCCTGCAGGAATGGTAAAAGAAATATTATCAAGAACCAAAGTCTCATCATCACTGTAATGGAAGGACACGTTTTCGTAGGAAACCTCTCCTTTCACATCCGTAAGAGGCTCTGCATCCGGAGCATCTACAATATCCGGCTCTGTCTCCATTACATCCAGAAAACGCCGGAAGCCGGAAAAGCCTTTCTGCATCATTTCGATCAGCTCCACAAGAATCTGGATAGGACTTACAAAAATACCGATATACAAAGCATACATGGCCAGATCTCCGGCATTCATTTTTCCTCTGGCAATAAGAAGTCCGCCGAACACCAGTGTCACCAGGTACATCATTCCCTGGAAGAAACGGTTCCAGCCCATGAAATTCCCCATACAACTGTAGTTTGCATCCTTGGAGTGAAGAAAGGCCTGGTTGCTTTTGCCAAATTTTCTGCGCTCCACATCTTCATTGGCAAAGGACTGTACCACACGGATCCCTGCCAGAGTATCCTGAAGGCTGGAGTTTACATCACCGATCTTTCTGCGGTTATCCATAAAGGTTTCCTGCATTCTCCGGTTCTGCTTCATGGAAAACACCAGCATGATCAATACCAGGATCAGAAGCGGAATTGCCAGTCTCCAGTTAATAAGAAACAGGAAAACAAATGATCCCACAATCTTGATCAGAGAGATAAACAGGTTCTCAGGACCATGATGGGCAAACTCCGCAATATCAAAAAGGTCGGATACCAGCTTGCTCATCATCTGTCCGGAATTGTTCTGATCATAGTAGGAAAAGGACAGTTTTTCATAATGGTCAAACAGCTGCTGTCTCATATCCCTCTCCATCTTTGCTCCCATCATATGGCCCTGATAGCCCACATAATACACACAAAAACTCTGAATGACATACATGATCAGAAGGCACAGGCCAATGGGAAGAAGGACCTTCAGGATAGTAGAAGGCTCTTCTGTAAAAACAGTTGCTGTCAGTGTTCTCAGAATCTGCGGAAATGCCAGATCCACCAGACTGATAATGGCGGCGCACAGAAGATCCAGAAAAAACACGGTTTTATAAGGTCCGTAGTAACGGATAAATTTTTTAAGCGTGTACATAATTACCTCTTATCCTTTCATTTTAGTCATACCTATTATAGACGCTATCTTCACGAAATACAATCGGAAAATAGACTCTTCCAGGTACTGAAGCGAGCCTAAAACAAAAAGAGGCATTCTCCCTACGGATGCAGTTTCGATACGGACAGTTCCAGGGTCACATCATAAGTGCCCGACTCCCTTTTCTCAAAAATCAGTTCTCCTCCGTGAGCCCTTACAATCTGTCTGGCAAGCCTTAATCCCATAATATGGACTTTATCTGTCTGGTTGTCCATGTTCTGCACCACAAGTTCCGGGACTCCTTTTCCCGTATCTTTTACAGAAATGTATATTTTTTCATTTTTTTCGTACAGCCTTACCATAACCTGGCACCCTCCCGGATTATGCCTTACACTGTTTCCGATCAGGTTCCTCAACGCACGTTTGAGCAGACCGCTGTCTGCAAAAATACGGACCTTCTCCATGTCTGCAGGAATCAAAAGTTCCACATCCACCTCCGGTTCCTGTCCTTTATCCTGTTCAATTTTTTCATTATAAATGTCTGCCGCACACTCCCGGAGAATAAGAGCAGGAGAACACTCTTTTTTATTCAATGGCTGTGCCTCATATGCCAGCTTTGATGTAAGATTCAGATCCGTGATCAGCTGCCGGATCACTAAGCTCTGTCTGCACACCGCATCAGCCAAAGCCTTCTCCTCCTGATTAAGATTGGGACTTTTGGAAAGGCGGTCCGTATAACCTACAATTAACGCCAGAGGCGTACGAATATCATGAGAAACACCTGCAATCCACTCCGTTCTTGCCAGATCTCTTTTGGTCAGCCGTTTTTTCTGTTCCTGAAGTATTTCAGAAGTCCGGTTAAGCTGCGCTGCCAGAATACCTGTCATACCTTTTTCCCTGAGCTTTACCTCCTCTTCCCTGGATAATTTCTCAAGGCCCCTGCCCAGAGGCTTCAGCGCCTGATAAAACCGATATCCCAGCAAAAATACAAAAACAATAATCACGATCGTATTCACGATCAGAGCCCATTTCACATACTGCGGAATCATAGTAAAATTTGTAAGAGTAAGAATCTCACTGTATCTGAAAAAAAATTCCGGATCAAGTCCCACTACCAGAAGTAATTTCCCGGCTTCCCAGACCGCTACCGGATAATCATGAAGATACCATCTTGAAAACCGTGCCACTTCTGAAATTGTATAGGAGCGGTCAAAGCCTGCAGGAAGCTTCCATTCCCATACAACCTCCCCATGTTCATCAAGTGCCATACACCACTTAAAATCTGCCTCTTTCAGCTCCTGTCTCCCTGTGTCAGACAGCTGCCAGGTATCATTTTCCTGATAAAATTCCTTTCCAACACTTTCCAGAGCGCTTCTCTTAAAATCCGGGGCTCCTGCAGAAACCATGTTATGGTAGCCCACCGCCACAAAAACAGCAATATTGCTGATCAATATAACACCAATAATCATACCGGCTGTGACAGAATACCGGCTGATAATCTTAAACAGGCTCTTCATGGCTTTTCTCCCTTTCCTTCTGCCAGCCGGTAGCCCAGTCCCCGTACAGTAAGAAGCCACTGCGGATGAGAGGGATCCTCCTCAATTTTTTCTCTCAGATGCCGGATATGTACCATCAGCGTATTTTCATACCCATAATAACCGTCTCCCCAGGCCGCATTACACAAAGCATCAAAGGTAACGATCCTGCCTCTGTTTTCATGCAGCTTTAAAAGCAATGCCAGTTCTTTTGCCGTAAGAGAAGTCTCGTTTCCCTGAAAACGCACAATCCCATAGTCAAACAGCACTTCGTGGCTGCCCAGACGCAGAATATGTTCCTCCTGAGTTTTTTCTTTTTCCATACGATAGGTTCGTTTTAGTATGGCAGTAACTCTAAGCACCAGCTCCGGCGGCAGAAATGGTTTGGTAATATAATCGTCAGCTCCCAGACCCAGCCCAAAAAGTCTGTCTCTGTCCTCATCTCTGGCAGACAGAAAAAGAATGGGAATCTCTGAGTTTTCTCTCAGCTTCTGAAACAGCTGAAATCCGTCTCCATCCGGCAGCATCACATCCAAAACTGCCATGTCCGGCTTTTCCATCTGAAAAACCGTCAGAGCTTCCTGCACGCATTTTGCTTTTACTATATTTTTATAACCGCTATGTCTTAAAATGTCTGCAATCATCTCCAGAAGTTCCTGATTGTCATCTACAAGCATCAGTTTTCGTTCATATATGTCCATAAAATTTCCCTCCGGTCTGTCTCCTCTTCATTTCTTTTCCTATTATAATTTATTTTTGTACCCATTCCAACTTCTCCTGTATAAAATTAAGCTAAAAATAAGGTACTGTTAAGTCTCACATAAGCCTGATATTTTATACTGTAATCAGTTCAGAAAATAACAATTCACTTTACAGGAGGAACTTTATATGGGACCTGTCATTACCACAAATTCTCTTACAAAAAAATACAAGGACAAAACAGTTGTAAGCCAGTTGGATCTGCGTATTCCCGGAGGAAGCATTTATGGCTTTCTCGGTCCAAACGGCGCGGGAAAATCAACAACTCTAAAAATGCTTCTGGGGCTTATCAGACCCACAGAGGGCAAAATCCAGATTCTCGGAAAAGAAGTCTGCTCCAGAAACCGTCTGAGCATCCTCTCAGATACAGGATCTCTGATTGAATCGCCAGCTTATTACGGTCATCTTACAGGAAAAGAAAACCTGCAGATCATATGTACACTGAAAAATGTTCCGGAAAAAGACATTTCCAGAGTTCTTTCTATTGTTCGTATGGAAGAACAGCAAAACAAAAAAGTCAGTCAGTATTCTCTTGGAATGAAGCAGCGTCTTGGACTGGCTGCAGCTCTTCTGGGAAAACCAAAGCTTCTCCTTCTGGATGAGCCTACCAACGGTCTGGATCCGGCCGGAATCCAGGAAATGAGAGAACTGATCTGTTCCCTGCCCGAGACCCTGGGCATTACAGTTCTTATATCAAGCCATCTTCTCTCAGAAATAGACCAAATGGCATCTCATGTAGGAATTATCAACCAGGGAGCACTGATTTTTCAGGACAGCCTTTCTGTTCTTCATGAACACAGCCGTTCAAAAATGCTGCTTCACACCTCAGATGATCAGACAGCCCTTCAATACCTGAAGCACTCCGGTATCTCCTGCCACTGGCAGAATGGCAGAATCATGCTGAATACTCTGGAAGACAACCGGATCATGCAGGCAGTTTCTCTTCTGGTAAATTCCGGTATTGGAATTTTAAGACTGGAAGAACAGCAGATGAGCCTTGAAGAGATTTTCCTTCATCTTACAGGAAAGCAGGTGAGCTTATGATTTCTATAACAGCAAGACAACTACGGGCAGAGCGCCAGAAGATCCGCCATACAAAGGCTCTTCTTGTTCCACTGGGCTTTCTGGGTTTTGAAATCCTTTGGACCATGTGGCAGCTTAGTTCTATGAAACCCTCTGAATTTTCACAGGGGTATCTGATGCTGTTCTACAATCTGCCTGTCATGAACACGCTTCTGATGCCCTTAATGATCTCTGTGATTGCCAGTCGGGTCTGTGATATGGAAGTAAAAGGAGATACACTGAAAATTCTTTATACTATGCAGAAGCAAGAAAGCTTTTTTGACTTTAAATATCTGAACTGTCTCCGATATATAACCGTTTTTGTTGTTGGACAGGGACTTATGATTCTCTTCTTTGGAACCGTAAACCATCTGGGTACCATCCGTCCTTCTATATTTTTCATATATCTGATTACAACCTTTGCGGTCAGTACTGTGGTTCTCTCCATACAGCAGACTCTGTCACTGATGTCCCACAGTCAGCTTCTTCCTCTGGGGATTGGAATTGGCGGCAGCTTCCTGGGGCTTTTTTCTCTGTTTTTCCCAAAGCCTGTAGCGCGTCTGGTTCTCTGGGGCTATTACGCAAATTTTTCTGTAGTCGGTATGAACTGGGATCCTGATACAAGAATTATTGATTATTATGTGCTTTCCTTCCCGTTGTCCCGGTTTTTGCTTTTTCTGGCGGCAGGTGTTTTCATCTATTTTATCTGTCGCATGATCGTTGTAAAAAAGGAGGTCTAACCTATGCTTACCCGCTGTATTCTTGCTGAGCGCAAAAAACTGCGTCATTCACTGATTCTGCCGGCCTGTATTCTGATTCCCATTATTCCGGCAATTATGGGAACCTTTAATTATCTTCAGAATCTGGGAATTTTAAAATCAGAATGGTATTCTCTCTGGACACAGCATACTTTATTTTATGCCAGTTTCTTTTTTGCACCGCTGATCGGACTTTACTGCTCCTACTTATGGCGTCTGGAACATCGAAACAATAACTGGAATTCCATTATGACTGCCCCAGTTCCTGTATGCTGCATTTATTTCGCAAAACTTACAGTTATCCTGACAATCACACTGCTGACACAGCTCTGGACAGGAATCTTATATCTGGTCTGCGGAAAAATAGCCGGGCTTCCCGGGTTATTCCCTCCTGATATTTTTTTCTGGCTTCTCCGGGGTACTGTGGGAGCGCTTCCCATATGCGCTCTTCAGCTTTTTCTCTCTATGAAAATACGGAGTTTTTCCATTCCTATTGCTATTGGTCTGGTAGGAAGCGTTCTCGGCACTGTACTGAACAGCGAAGGAGCGGATCTCTTCTGGCCCTACTGCCTGATGCTTCTCGGAATGAATGCCAACAAATCCGAAAATACCATGTCCGGTGAAATGCTGCCGTTTTTTATTTCTGTATGCCTGTTTACTGTTATATTCAGCGCCGCATCTGTATGGGAAATGAAACATCGGGATATCCATGCCTGAACAAAAGCTTTCCCCCAGGGCATACCATGAAACTGCCATTACCCGAAGCAATTTGGGAGATATTTTGACCAGATTAATGAAAACGGAACCAGCTGTTTCCCAAGTCAGAAGATAAATGGAAAAAACAAAACAAAAAATCTGCGCTAAAACGAAAAACCACCCTTGACATATAACTGAATTTCTTCTAATATAAGGACAGAAAAGCTTACGTTCGTCTGTTTGCCAGAAGTCATCTTATTTTCAGGGGCTTGTACTGGTTTCGACGGGGGCTTTGAAGTTGGGGAAGCCATCCGCAGACTCTTGGACTGCGTACCAACCAGGAACCTAAATATAAACGCAAACGAACAGTACGCGTTAGCAGCCTAAGTGCTGCTCGTCAGCCCTGACGCACTCACACATCAGGAATCTGGCGCCGACTATGTGAGAAACCTTGCCGGGTAAGCTTTGCCCCGGTAGATGTATTATGAAGCTACTGAAGCAGTAAGCCTGTCGGTGGGCGTACTGCCAAGGGAATGTTAAATCAGCGACTGTGATGGGAGATGCCGCAAGGGATAGGCTTTCGGACGCGGGTTCAATTCCCGCCAGGTCCACTAAAAAAGCCGTGAAACCTACTAAAATCAATAGGTTCACGGCTTTTTTATTTTGCCGGATTTGATTACAAACTCTTAACTGCAACAATATCTTTTCATATCTGAAGCTTCTTTTTATCTATACTTTTCAGTAGATCCATGTCACAAAAAACTGGCGAACACCGAAGCTCCAACCACTGTGCAAAGTCCGCACACAACAATCGCAAGGCTGCTCATAGCCCCTTCTACTTCTCCCATTTCCATTGCTTTGGCAGTTCCTACTGCATGAGCTGCGGTTCCGATCGCCAGCCCCCGGGAAACTGCATGGCGAATACGGAAAAGCTTACATACTGATTCTGCAAAAATATTGCCAAGAACTCCTGTTATAATAATCGTGGCAACTGAAATTGTCACATATCCTCCCAGTTCTTCAGAAACTCCCATTCCAATAGCAGTTGTAATGGATTTTGGAAGAAGAGTTACATATTCTTTATGGCTCAGCCCAAATGCCATGGCCATAGCCAGGATACTTCCCATACTTGCAGCCACTCCTGATAAAATTCCCACCATAATGGCAACCACATTTTTTTTCAGAACATCCAGCTGAATATACAGGGGAATAGCAAGGCAGACGGTTGCCGGTGTCAGAAGATAACTTAAATATTGTGCGCTGGCATTATAGCTGTCGTAATCTACGCCAAACAGGATCAGGACTCCAATAACCAGAAGAATGGAAATCAGAAGAGGATTTAAAATTGCCAGCTTCCATTTTTTCTTTATTGCAAGCCCGATCTCATATGCCAGAAGACTGATCACAAATCCCAGTGTTGCTGAATTAAGAACTATATTTTCCATCTTTTTTCACTCCTCCCTTACTTTCCGGTTCTTTCTGCTTGTTTTTTCCTTTCGATCCATCATAAAATCCGTTACTTTTCCAGTCACAAAAATAACAATAAAAGTGGTGGATACTGTAATTACAAGAAGAGGTACCAGAAACCCCTGAAGCTCTTCCCAGGATGCCATCAGCCCCACACCTGCAGGAATAAACATCAATGGCATGATCTCAATCAGAAATTCTCCTACATCCTTTACATTTTCTACCTTAATTACTTTTGTAAGAAGCAGTACAAACATAAGCAAAAGGCCATAAATACTTCCCGGAATCGGCAGTGGAATAAAATATTTCATCAGTTCTCCTGCACAGGTGACACCCAAAATGATTCCGAATTGTCTCATATACTTCATATCCTGTCTCCTTCTCTGTGGATTCTTCAATATTTGATACATTAAAACGTTACTGTTGTAACTTTAGAATCAGTGTTTTTCATTATAGCACATATCCTTTTTTACACAATAGGAAAACTGACTGATATCCATCTGTTTTTCTTAAGAGAACATGTCAATAACGCCCAAATTGGTCTTACCAGTTTTATTTTTCCGGGAATAAAACGAACGCATCCGCTTCGAACTTCCTGGATTTCTCAACTTTCTCCACTTTACGCGCCTGATGCAGACTGCCATGGACAGTCATATTTTTCAGTCTCGGATCGCATCCTCCCGAAGCGTTTTTATTTGCCAGAATGTACTGATCTGCAAATGAACAAGTTAAAAAAGTGTACAAAATACTTGTTGTTTTGGATTTATAGGATACACAAGTTTAGAATCTTTTTATGTTCGCAAATTACGGATTCTGTTTTGCCAGATTTTGTATTAAGTAATTTATGTAGCAAAATTGTGTATGTGTAAGACTAAATTTTATTGGCGTGTAGGGGGCATGCCCATACGAAGAGTGGAATTTAAGTTTGCATTTTAGTAGTAAATAAAAAAATAATTTTTATGTAGTATCACAGCATATTTAATGTTACAATGAAGTATACTTTCCGCATATATCTGCAGGCGGAAAGCACGTTACTTTATGGAGGAAAATGAATATGAAGAAAGGAAACTGGAAGGCACTTCTTCCAATTGCAGTATTCCTGGTTATGTATCTTGGACTGGGAATTCTTTTCGAGTACGTTCTGAAAATTCCCATGGGCTTTTATAATATTCCCATTGTGGTTTCATTTCTGACTGCTCTTCTAGTTGCATGTATCCAGAACCCCAAATTAAGCTTTGACGAAAAGCTTTCTGTAATGGCACAGGGTGTAGGTGATAAGAATATTGTTACCATGATCCTGATTTTTATGGTTGCAGGCATTTTTGTGGGAGTTGTAGGAAGGGAAAGCGCTGAGAGCGTAGCGTATTTTCTTCTTTCTGTGATTCCTGCACGCTTTGCAGTAATTGTACTGTTTGTGGTAAGCTGTTTTGTTTCTCTTGCCATGGGAACCTCAGTCGGAACCATCACGCTTATTACTCCTATTGCCCTTGCTGTATCCACAGCTTCCGGCTTTGCAGCTCCGCTGTGCGTGGGCGCTGTTATGGGAGGCGCTATGTTTGGAGACAATCTTTCTTTTATCTCCGATACCACCATCGCAGCCTGCAATGGACAGGGATGTGCAATGAAGGATAAATTCCGTGCCAATTTTAAGATTGCGCTTCCTGCAGCTCTTGTTACCCTGGCAATTATTTTTATCCGTACTTCAGGCGGTGCAGACAGTGCGGCAATTATCAAGGATTACAATCTGATCCGAATTATTCCGTATGTACTTGTACTGGTGGGAGGGATTATCGGTATCAACGTTTTTGTAGTTCTTCTCATTGGAATTGTTTCCGGTTCCGTAATTGTTCTGGCAACAGGCGCAACTCAGGCAACTGATCTTCTGGCAAATATGGGAACCGGGGCTGCCGGTATGTATGAAACCACAATGGTGGCTATTCTTGTATCCGCCATCTGTGCGCTGATCCAGAAGTATGACGGATTTACTGCTCTTCTGAATTTTATCCGCCGTATCTTTAAAACTCAAAAGGGCGGAAAACTGGGCATGGGACTTCTTGTAGGCGCTATGGATATTGCAACAGCCAACAATACCGTTGCCATTGTTATGGCTAATCCCATTGCAAAGGAAATGGCAGAGGAATACGATGTAACGCCTCAGACAACCGCTTCCATCCTGGACACATTTTCCTGTGTATTCCAGGGAGTGATCCCCTATGGTGCTCAGATGCTGATCACACTTTCTACTGCTGCAGAGCTTGGATTTGAAATGTCAGCCTTTGACATTATGCCAAATCTTTATTATCCGTATATTCTTCTTGTAAGCGCTCTGTTCTTTATGTTCTTTGAGCCCGGAAGAAAAAAAGTCAAATAAAACCATACATAGTAAAAAGCTGTGGATGATTCCAGGAAATTTCTCCTGTACATCCGCAGCTTTTTCATTTTCACATTTTACTCGCCCATATCCTCAGCGCATTTTTTCAGTTTTTCTCTGATCGGAAGATGGTAAGGACATCTCTTCTCACACTCTCCGCATTCAATACATGCAGATGCCTTTACCGGCAATGTACTGTAACGGTCTTTTGCCCAGTCTGCCAGATTATATCTCTGAAGATATCCGGCAAACAGAAATACACTTGGAATATTAATTCCCACAGTGCAGGGGGCACAGTAATTACATCTGCGGCAAAAATCTGTTCCCAGCTGTTGTTTTATTTCTTCCATTTTCTGAAGCTCTTCTCCTGAAAGAGGAGTTTCGTCCTCACAGGCTTTTATATTCTGATCCAGTTCTGTCATCTCTGCCATTCCCGGAATCACTACTGTCACATCTCTGTTTGCACAGATATATCGAAGAGCAAGTGATGCGTCCTCAATAGCGCCTCCTGCCAGCGGTTTCATATCAATAAATCCAATATTCTTTTCTGTACAGCGGCGAATCAGTTCCTCTCCCTGATTTTCTACGATATTATATGGGAACATAATTGTCTCCACCCAGTCAAGTTCCAGAGCTTTTTCAAAAACAGCTGTGGAGTGGGCAGTAAGACCGATATGCCCGATTTTTCCCTCTGCCTTTGCCTCCTGAAGAGCCTGGAGGGCTCCGTCCTCTCCCATAACCTGCTCCAGCTGTTCCATGCTGGGATTATGTATCTGATAAAGGTCAATATAATCTGTACGAAGATTTCCAAGGCTTGTTTCAATATCTGCCCTCATAGCATCTTTTGTCCTTGCCATAGACTTGGTTGCCACCACAAATTTATCACGGATTCCTTCCATAGCATATCCCAGATATTCTTCGCTGACTGTATATCCTCTTGCCGTATCAATATAATTGATTCCTTTTTTCACCATTTCGTGAAGCAGTTTCTTTGTTCCCTCAGCGTCAATTCTCTGAATGGGGATTCCGCCAAATCCAAGTCTGGAAATTTTCAGCCCTGTTTTTCCTAAAATTCTGTATTCCATATTCTCTCTCCTTATACCAGAATGAGGCTGTTATCAGCTTCTCTCTGCAGCACATTTTCAACACATTTTTCCCAAAGCCTAAAGCTCGCAGAAAAATTCAAAAATACTGCTGAGATCACTTCTGATACAGCCTCTTATTAAATACGTTCTTCAGATTTTATCTAAATTAAACGCGGGACAGATACTCTCCTGTTCTTGTATCAATTTTTAATTTATCTCCCTGATTTACAAACAGCGGAACCTGTACCTGTGCGCCTGTCTCAACAGTTGCCGGTTTTGTAGCTCCCTGAGCAGTATTTCCTGCAAAACCAGGCTCTGTCTCAATTACTTCAAGCTCAACAAAGAGAGGCGGCTCAATTGCAAATACATTGCCGTTATGAGAACAGATCTTAACGATCTCGTTCTCTTTTACAAACTTCAGAGAATCTCCAACCTGATCTGCTGTAAGCGCAATCTGATCGTAAGTTTCCACATTCATAAAGTTGTAAAGGTCGCCATCGTTGTACAGATAGCTCATATCCACACGGTCAATACGAGCCTGTGGGAATTTCTCTGTAGGACGGAAGGATTTCTCCAGAACAGCCCCTGTAATAATGTTTTTATATTTTGTTCTGACAAAAGCAGCACCCTTTCCAGGTTTTACATGCTGAAATTCAACGATCTGACATACATTTCCTTCAATTTCAAGTGTGACACCGTTTTTGAAATCACCTGCTGAAATCATAATTTATTTCCTCCTTATTGTAATGTTCACTACCCATCATTCTATAATACCATAGCGGTTTTTTCAACTGTTTTTTTCGTATGCCGCTAATTTTTCCTCAATTTCATGAACCAGCTCCTCAAATGGCTTCACTCCTGTCACCACCTGAATGTCCGCAAACTTCTGATAAACAGGATCTCGCTGCTTAAGAAGCTTTTTGATCTTATCATCCCGGTCTTCTCCATCCAGAAGCGGATCTTTGCTGGAGCCTTCCAGTCTTTTTTTCAGTGTTTCCAGTGATCCTTTCAGATATACCACTGTACCCAGCTCTTTCAGATACTTCTGATTCTGTTCCTGAAGCGGAAGCCCGGATCCCAGAGAAATCACTCTTCTTTCACTGTCATTGATCAGTTCCTTCAGTGCCATTGTCTCCAATGCCCGGAAAAACGGCTCTCCAAATTTCTCAAATATCTCTCTTACTGAAAGATTCATTTTCTTTACAATTAATTTTTCAAGATCTACAAAAGGCAGTCCCAGATCTCTGGAAAGCTGCTTGCCTACTCTCGTCTTACCTGAACCCATAAACCCGATGATCACCACATGGTTCATAAAGTCCCCTCCTCTTTCCTGTAAAAATAAAGTACGATTCTTTCCAGATATCGTTTTAAAACGATTTGGATCTCTTCTTTCGGATGGATCGGCTTTACAAGAATATTACGGATTCCCGCTCTTTTTGCTCCATAGATATCTGTAAAAAGCTGATCCCCGATAAAAACGGTGTTGGAACAGTCTGTTCCCAGCAGTTCCATGGCTTTCTGATAATTGCGTACTGCCGGTTTATGTGCGTTTTCAATAAAACGCTCCCCTATTTTTTCATTAAAAGAAGCTACTCTCTGAATCTGGTTATTTGATAAGAAGCAGCTTTTAAATCCGATTTTTCGAAGGCGCTCAAAGAGCTCTACTGCCCGTTTATCTGCCGGTGCCCCGTGAGGCACCAGCGTATTGTCGATATCGAACAGAAGCCCTCTGACTCCCTCCTGATATAATTTTTCATAGTTCACTGCATAAGCAGATTCCAGATATTCATCCGGGAAAAAACATCGAAACATTTTTATCTCCTGCTCTACTTTTTTCAGCGCTGATCAAGCGGCACATATTCCGCTGCTTCCAGCACATTTTTGTATGCGGGACGAATGATCTTGTCTGTATTGATCAGCTCCTCCATACGATGAGCGCTCCAGCCCACAATACGTGCCACCGCAAACATCGGTGTATAAAGCTCCAGAGGAAGATCCAGCATACTGTACACAAATCCACTGTAAAAATCCACGTTGGCGCTGACGCCCTTGTAAATACGGCGCTCTTCTGCAATAACCTCCGGTGCCATTTTTTCTACCATGGAATACAGATTGTAATCCTTCATCCTGCCTTTTTCTTTTGCAAGACTTTCCACAAAGCTTTTAAGGACTTCAGCTCTGGGGTCGGATACAGAATAGATGGCATGACCCATACCATAAATCAGCCCCCGTCTGTCAAAGGCCTCTTTGTGAAGAAGGCGTCTCAAATAATTGCGTACCTCGTCCTCATCTTCCCAGTCATGAACCTCCTTTTTCATATCCTGGAACATACGGATTACCTTAATATTGGCACCGCCGTGCTTTGGTCCCTTCAGTGAACCCAGAGCCGCAGCAATGGCAGAATAGGTATCTGTTCCAGAAGAAGAAACTACATGTGTGGTAAATGTAGAGTTATTACCTCCGCCGTGCTCCATATGAAGAATCAGAGCCAGATCCAGGATCTTGGCTTCCAGATCTGTATATTTCTTGTCAGGTCTCAGAATACGAAGGATATTCTCTGCTGTAGACAGTTCTTTTTTGGGATTATGAATATACAGGCTCTTTCCTCTTATATAGTGGTTGTAGGCCTGATATCCGTAAACAGACAGAAGCGGAAATACGCTGATCAGATTCAGGCACTGGCGAAGTACATTCGGAAGAGAAATATCATCCGGATTATTATCATAGGAGTAAAGGGTCAGCACACTTCTGGAAAGAGCATTCATAATATCCCTTCCCGGCGCTTTCATTACTACATCACGGACAAAGTTTCTCGGAAGAGAACGCTGATTCGCAAGAAGCTGCTTAAATTCCTCCAGCTGCTTTTTATCAGGCAGCACACCAAATAAAAGCAGATATGTAGTTTCTTCAAAGCCAAAACGATCGTCCTTTACAAATCCTGCTGTCAGGTCTTTGATATTATATCCTCTGTAATACAGACTTCCTGCACAGGGAACTTCTTTTCCATCCACTACCTTCACTGCCTGAACATTGGAAACCTGGGTAAGCCCTGCAAGGACACCCTTTCCGTTAATATCACGCAGTCCTCTTTTTACATTGTATTTCCCGTAGAGTGACAGATCAATGCTGCTGTGATCCTTACACATTTCTGTCAGCTGTTCAATCTCCGGTGTTACTTTCATGTTAAATCCTGTCATACATGATTTCTCCTTTCACATTTCACTTCTGTCCAATCAAGGCCCCTCCTCATTCCTTTCTACTATTGTTGTTCCAACAATATCCTCAATTGACAGTATACCATTTTTTTTCATTCCGGTCTACAAAAATAAATTCCCGCTTCTGAAAAGCTTCCGGAATGCTTCTGGAAAAATTTTCACAATAAACCGGCTCTTCTCTTCCATAATTTTTTACAGAAAATTTTCACACTGCTCTTTTCAGCCTTACCACTTTAGTGTATAATAGCATCATTGCTGACAGATATCTGACAGCAAAAAACTCGGATAAAAATGGATGAGGAGGAATTATTATGTCTTACACAGAAGAGGTATACGAAAGAGTCGTAGCACAGAACCCGGGTGAACCGGAATTCCATCAGGCAGTAAAAGAAGTTCTGGATTCCCTGAAGGTAGTCATTGACAAAAATGAAGAAGAATACCGCAGACTTTCTATTCTTGAACGTCTGGTAGAGCCGGAACGAATCATTTCCTTCCGTGTTCCGTGGGTAGATGACAGCGGAAAGGTACAGGTAAACAAAGGTTATCGTGTACAGTTTAACAGCGCCATCGGACCATACAAGGGAGGACTTCGCTTCCATCCGTCTGTAAACCAGAGCATTCTGAAGTTCCTTGGCTTTGAACAGATCTTCAAAAATTCTCTCACAGGACTTCCTATCGGCGGCGGCAAGGGCGGTTCCAACTTTGATCCCAAAGGCAAATCCGACAGAGAGGTTATGGCGTTCTGCCAGAGCTTTATGACTGAGCTCTGCAAATATATCGGCGCTGACACAGACGTACCGGCAGGCGATATCGGTGTAGGCGGACGTGAGATCGGCTATCTGTACGGACAGTACAAACGTATCCGCGACCTCAGCGAAGGCGTTCTTACAGGAAAAGGTCTTACCTACGGCGGATCACTTGTACGTACTCAGGCTACCGGTTACGGCGTTGTTTACATTCTTGATGAGCTGATGAAGGCACACAATGATGAACTCAGCGGAAAAACCGTAATCGTCACAGGCTCCGGAAACGTTGCGATCTACGCTGCCGAAAAAGCGACACAGCTTGGCGCAAAGGTTGTTGCAATGTGCGACTCCAACGGATATATCCATGATCCTGAAGGTATCAAGCTTGATATTGTAAAAGATATTAAAGAAGTAAAACGCGGACGTATCAGAGAATATGCTGACCGTGTAGAAGGAGCATCCTTTACCGAAGGCGTTGGCATCTGGAACATCAAATGCGATGTATACCTTCCCTGTGCAACTCAGAATGAGCTTGGCCTCGATGCTGTTAAGACTCTTATTGCAAACGGCTGCAAATACATTGTAGAAGGTGCAAATATGCCTACTACTCTGGACGCTACGGAATATGCTATGGAAAACGGCGTTCTCTTCCTTCCGGGAAAAGCATCCAATGCAGGCGGCGTGGCTACCTCAGCTCTTGAAATGAGCCAGAACTCCATGAGACTTTCCTGGAGTGCAGAAGAAGTAGACGAAAAGCTTCACGGCATTATGAAAGATATCTACAAAAAGATCGACGATGCTGCACAGCGCTATGATATGAAAGACAATTTCGTTGTAGGCGCTAACATTGCAGGATTTGAAAAAGTTGTAGATGCAATGAAAGCCCAGGGTATCGTTTAATCCTCCCAGTTCTTAATAAAATAAACGAAAAACTGCCGCAGGCAAAGTGCTGATAAACGCTCACTTCTGCTCTGCGGCAGTTTTTATTCTCTTTATGTTCCCAAAAAGTTTTTCATGCTTTTCAGCGCATTTTTTTCCAGGCGGCTGACCTGGGCCTGAGAAATCCCTACTTCCTCCGCCACTTCCATCTGCGTTTTCCCGTCATAAAAACGCATTTCTATAATATGCCGCTCCCTGTCTGAAAGTCTTTCCAGCGCTTCCCGAAGCGAAAGGTTTTCCACCCATTTTTCCTCTCTGTTCTTTTTATCACTAATCTGATCCATCACATAAAGAGTATCTCCTCCCTCTGTATACACCGGTTCAAAAAGACTTACCGGATTTTGGATGGCATCCATTGCATAAACGATCATTTCCTTTTCGATTCCTGTTTCCTGAGAGATTTCTGCGATCGTAGGCTCTCTCAGATGCTGCTTTGTATAATTTTCTCTGGCATAAATGGCCTTATAGGCAATATCCCGCAGAGAACGGCTGACGCGGATACTGTTATTATCTCTTAAATATCTTCGTATTTCTCCAATGATCATAGGCACTGCATAGGTAGAAAATTTAACCTGCAGTGTTGTATCAAAATTATCAATGGCTTTCATCAGTCCGATACATCCGATCTGAAACAGATCGTCTGCATTTTCATTGCTGTTCTGAAACCGTCTGATCACACTTAATACAAGTCTTAAATTTCCTTTGATGTACTGCTCTCTTGCTTCTTTGTCTCCCTCCTTGATCCTGCGGAACAATTCCTCCTTTTCCTCGGGCTTCAAAACAGGAAGCTCAGAGGTATTTACTCCACAGATTTCTACTTTATTAAGCGCCATCGAAACATCCTCCTTCTCTCTTTTGCTTATTAAAAGCTTTCTCAGAGACAAGGAGAAATATACTTTTTTCGGAAAAATATAAAAAATATAAGCCCTTGACAGCTTATGTCAGGTGTTCTTTGCGAAAACATTTTTCCTCCTGGATCTGGACCAGAATGATATCATCCCCAATCTGGCAGATACATTTCCAGGGGATCACATACTCGCTTTCTCTTCCAAAAAAGCTGCACAGCCTTCCCGGTCCGGGAACCACCAGCGCTGTGATCTGGCCGGTCTTACAGTCAAATTCCACATCAATGGGACATCCCAGGCATCGGCAGGTGCAGGTATTAATGATTTCTTTTTGTTTCAGCTCACATAAGCGCATAACAGCAACCGTTTTTTCTCAAATATATGTAAAAAAACGCCAGATTATGCATTTCCATTTGTTGACATAAAAAGTAAAATTATAGTATAATGTGCCCATAACAGCAGGGTTTGGAAGGTTTTGCATATCTCTGCTCAACTGGATAGAAAGGGGACAATGCCATGAAATGTCCGTTTTGTGGTCGGGACAATACCAGAGTTGTAGATTCCAGACCTGTAGAAGACACCAATTCCATCAGAAGAAGACGTATGTGTGAATCATGCGGAAAGCGCTTTACTACTTACGAAAAGGTAGAAACCATTCCGTTAAGCGTTATAAAAAAAGACCAGAACCGTGAACCCTACAGCCGCAGCAAAGTTCAGGACGGGATTCTCCGCGCCTGCTATAAACGGCCTATTCCGGTAGAAAAAATAGAAGAGATCATGGATTCTATAGAGGGAGAAATCTTTGACCGGGCTGACAGAGAAATTTCCAGCAATCAGATCGGCGAGATCGTCATGGAACACTTACAGGCGCTGGACGCAGTTGCTTATGTTCGTTTCGCCTCCGTATACAGAGAATTTAAGGATGTCAGTACCTTTATGGAAGAGCTGAAAAAATTTATGGAACCATAATCCGCAGGAGATAAAAATCCCCTTAAACAGACCTGGGTTCATTGCCCTGTCTGTTTAAGGGGATTCTGTTTTTCTGATCCTGTTTTTATAAATTCTATCAGGCGGTTTCTGATAGATTAAATCCTGTAAATTCCTGTATTTTTTATTCCCGGTTATCTTTTTCCTCAGTCGGAAACCATCCGAAATCCACACATCTTCCCAAATCCCAGCTGTCCCATCCGATCCAGCCTTTTTCGTTTACCGTATCTGTAAGAAGCTTGTAGCTCCAGTAAAAATATCCGCTTCCTTTTTTCCAGGCATTTAACTGAGCCTCTGCCACAGCCTGATAAATCTGCTTTTTCTCCTGTACTCCCAGAGCTTCCTTCTGGCTTCCTTCCTCACCGTTAAGTACACTCCTGCCGCCTTTTGTATCGCAGCCGCAGGCATAAGAATTAAACAGGCACCATTCTCCGCAGATCACTGGAAAATACTGCTCCATCTCCTGAATTTCTTTTTCATAATGCTCCCGGATATATTCCTGATACGCCTCCACGTTCTGTTCACAGCCCTCAGCTTCTGCCATCATCAGATACTGGTGGGTGTCAAGAACCACATTCACATATTTTTCTTCCTGCATAAAATCCTTCCAGGCAAGAAGCTCAAACCCGTCATGGATCACTACGTATTTTTCTTCCGGAAGGAATTTCCTCATTCTGTCATAGGCTCTCACATAAAAATCCTTCAGAAATTCCAGTGTGCAAGGGCCGGAGCCTTCTGCCATGTCTTTATCTGCCGCCGGATAACGGTTTGGCACATCAAATAATTTCCAGGCGCGATCCATAACCGGCTCATTAATGGCCTCGATTCCCCAGAGCCCTTTTCTGTTTCCGTATCTTTCTGCCAGACGTTCCAGAACAGAAAGCACAAATTCCACTTCCTCTGGACTTTTCGACCATCTGCACACGCCGCAGATACCTCCGTTGTCAAAGCCATTCTGCCCAAGAGGCGCTGTATGAAGGTCAAGAAGAATGGTAAGCCCATACTTTTCCGCCCAGTTAAAAGCCTTATCCAGTTCCTTTATGCAGCCTGTAAAGGGTTCTCTGTCCCCAAATACAAAATATGGAACCGGGATACGGACAGCCTCCATTCCCATTGCCTTAATGGTCACAAAATCTCTTTCTGTAATATATTCTGAACGATGGATTTTAATCCTTGCCTCATAAACCTCCCGTGAAAGCTTACGGGGAAGCCAGTATTCATCCTCCGCATCCGTACCCTCAAATAAAGCAGGACTCATCCATTTTTCCAGAACCAGCCAGTTTCCAAGATTTACACCTTTTATAAACATTTTACCTCTCCTCTTTTAACAGATAAATTCCCGGAATGCTTCTTCTACAGCTGCCTCATCCTCTGTATCTGCCATAAGCTCCAGAGGCAAATCCAGGTCAAGGCTGAAAATTCCCATAATGGATTTTGCATTCACATAATATTTTCCACTGGAAAGATCCATATCACAGTCAAACTTCGAACAGATTGCATTAAAGCTCTCCACATCGCTGATATTAACCAGTTTTACTTTTCTTTTTACCATAATTCCTGCCTCCCTTTATTCTACTGCCGCAGTTTCATCTGCCTCATAATCAAAAAAGTCAAAATCTGCTGTGTGACAATGCATCATGCGGTCACCGCAGGTAATTCCCACAAAAGCCCCTGTAAATTCCCCAAACTGTGAATACTCATCAGAAAATTTACTGGTGTCAAAGCAGGGACCGATCTCTGTATAATGTTCCCCATCCAGGGACCACCGGAACTGAGATTTTCTGCCGTTGATCTGCAGACGCATATAAATTTCACAGCCATCCTCCACAAAGGTCCGGGCATCACTGAACTCCTTTTTTTCGCCGTTTTCCACCTGAAGTACGGAAACAGCCCCATGTCCCAGAGTATCGCTGAAATATTTATAAAGGTAAATAAAATTCATATTGTCATAATAGAGGATCAATCCTGCCGTATGCTGATAGGAAAGAGGTGTAAAATCAAGCTTTGTGGTAATGCGGGCCTGCACGCTGGTAAGCTTTCTTGCAAGAAGGCTCACCTGGTTTAAGGAGCATCCGGATTCCTGTCCCCGAAGTCTCGCCCATCCCGGTCTTGAGGTAAGATCCACAAAGCCTGCCGGATCAATTCGCGGCGCATAATAACCGATCTGAAGAGTTTCACCGTCAAAATCATCATGAGCCGGAAGCTTACTTGCCGGGCTCTCAGGAAGAGTACTTTCCTGAACAAACTCCTGAGCCATATTGCCGCCATTCTCCATACGAAGCCATCCATCCTCAGTCCACTTCATACGCTGAATGGCAGTTTCTCTTCCAAGAGTACAGCGAAGCTCAGGCACAAACGGACGCGCAGTCAGATGAACCATCCAGGTCTCTCCGTTCGGCAGATCTACATAGCTGGCATGACCGGATTTTTGAAGCACACTGTCCGGATTATAATACCTGGGTTTTAAATGATCCCAGTCTGACCGTTCATTAAAATCTCCGGGACTTGATGTTAAAATCGGATTGCAGGGATCCGGCTCATAGGGTCCCCAAATATTTTTTGACCTGCCCATAGTTACGCTGTGATAATAACCGGTGCCGCCCTCTGCGCACATAATATAGTAATAATCCCCACGCTTTGTCAGATGAGGTGCTTCTATACATCCTCTGTCCGTGCCTCCTCTCCAGAAAGCTTTTGGCATACCCACAATAGTTTTTTTCTCCGGATCATACTCTACGATATTGATAGGCCCGGGTTTTTCATAAGCTGTCCTTGTTTCCCAGTCAAGGGCCACGATATATTTTTTTCCATCATCGTCATGGAACATAGAGGCATCAAACCCGGTAGAATGAAGATAAACCGGCTCACTCCAGGGACCTTTGGGATCCTTTGCGGTAATAAGATAATTATCCACATCAAAATATCGTGCATTCATGGAATTCATAACACCGTATACCACATAAAAAAGCTCGTCTGCCTCACAGTAGGTCAGGCACGGCGCCCAGATACCCTTTGCGCTTGGAAGCATTCTGAGATCCGGCTCCCTGTCATTCTGAAGCGCATGGGAATAAAGCTCCCAGTTTTTCATATCTCTGGAATGGTAAATGGGAATTCCCGGAAACCATTCAAAAGAAGATACTGCAATATAAAAATCATTTCCTTTTCTGCAGATACACGGATCTGCATGAAATCCCGGAAGAATCGGATTCTGAATCATTTTTTACGTCCTCCTGTATACTTATCTGCCGGCAGCTCTCTCATGAAGATCACGGATAATGCCGTCAAATTCTTTATCCAGATTATAGAATCGCAAAATCACAAAGCAGGCAATAAACACAACAATAGGAATCCACACAAAACAGAGTCTGATAGAAAACAGTGCGGAAGATGACTGTACTGCCGCTTCTCCCACGTATCCGCCGATCTCAAGGATAATACCCAGAAGAGCAGATCCTATGCCGTTTCCGATTTTGTAACCAAAGCTGCAGGCGCTGTTTACCAGTCCCTCTGTACGGTGTCCGGTTTTCCACTCGCCATAATCAATGGTGTCAGAAACCATTGCCCAGATTGTCGCTCCTCCGCAGGCATTTCCAATTCCACGGATCACACTGGAAATTACGATCACCGGCATGGTGCTTCCGCCAAATTCCAGAACCAGCATTCCAACAGCTGACAGAATCAGACCCAGAGAGAATACATTTCTTTTTCCGAATTTCTTTACAAGTCCTGCAATAAAAAACATTGCCGCAATCTGAATGGCATTGTAAATTCCGTTGATTGTACTTACCAGATTTTTATCGCCAAGGATATCCTTTGCATAATAGACAGTTGTTCCTCCGTTTACTGCATAATACAGGAAAAATAATGCCAGAACACAGGTCATCATGATCCAGTATTTATTTGCAAACAGAGATCTGATTCCTTCCGCAAAGGAAACCGGCTCTGCTTCTCCGCTGATCTCTGCAACAGAATGTACTCTCTCCTTGGTTCCGATAAAAGTAAGAAGAAAAGCAATCACTGCCAGAATTCCCAGCACTGCAAAGGTTTTTGTCCAGGCAGCCGCATTATCACCGAAAAACTCTACAAGAGGAAGTGTCACCATATTAATCGTCAGGGTTCCTGCTGTTGCCAGAAGATTTCTGAAAATACTCAGTACAGATCTCTCATAGGGGTTCTGTGTCATTAACGCATTCAATGAAGAATATGGTACGTTGATTGCTGTGTAAACCACAGTAGAAACAAGGTTGTAGGTAATAAATACATAAACAAGCTTAGCTGTTGAGCCAAGAGAAGCAGGTACGGAAAACAGAAGAATTCCTGCCAGTGCAAACGGAATACACATTCTCAAAATCCACACTCTGGCTTTTCCGTGCTTTGATTTTGTACGGTCCACGATCATTCCCATGACAATATCGCTGATTCCGTCAAATACACGGGATATTAACATGATGGTACCTACTGCCGCCGCATTTACTCCTGCATAATCTGTATAGTAAAAAAGCAGGAAGGCAGACATTGCCGTGTAAATAATATTGCAGCCGAAATCTCCGCAGCCATAACAGAAGCGTTCAAAAAGAAGTGCCGGAGTCAGTTTTCTTTTTTCGTTCATTATTATCCTCCTATTCAGAAACCCAACTTTGATTTTCTGTATGGTCATTTGTATTTTTCCTGTCTCTGCGCGCCCAGAACAGCCTTTAGATTACTTGTTGTAACCTGTTTGATAAGCATATCATAAAACACTTGCTCCTCTTCTGCCAGATATGATAGTATCTTATCAACAGGTTAATAGTATCTTTTTATTCACTCAGGAAGGTTGATTGCAGATTATGAAAACAATGCTTACCCCAACAAACTATGAGCTGATCCCATTAAATGATAAGACAAATGTGCGCTTTTTTACCTCCATAGATCCGGGCAGCTATGTGGCTCCCCACTGGCATGATGCCGTGGAGATCGTATATCTTCTGGAAGGTGAACTGAAGGTCATTGTAGGAAATGATTCCAGAATTCTGAAAGCCGGTCAGTGCGCCATGGTAACTCCAAATCAGATTCACTCTACTCTGTGTACCAGCCCCAACCGGGCTATTGTTTTTCAGATTCCGGAAGCCTTTATAGAAAAATTTATTCCCCAGTCAAAAAACCTGTGCTTCAGCCTTCAGGACCCGGCAGACTCTCCCATTCTTCAGAGCAAGGTAGATCTTTTTAAGGAGACACTGATAAAAATGCAGTTTCTCACAGACCTGCAGCCTGACGGAGCTGTTCTCCGGTTTAACAGTCTGCTTTTTGAGACTCTGTTCCAGCTTTATCATAATTTCTGCACAGAAGCGCCCAAAAAAGACACTGTCCAGCACAGCCGTAATCTGGAACGTCTGGAACCGGTACTGCAGTATATTGCATCCAATTACAACCGCCCGATCTCACTGGAAGAGATTTCCGGAGTTGCCATCCTGCAGCCCAAATACTTCTGTCGTTTTTTTAAAAAATGCATGGGAGTCACCTTTCTGGAATATCAGAACGAAATCCGTCTGTCAAAGATTTATAAGGATGTCACCTCCACCAGTGACAAAATATCTGACATTCTGGAACGCCACGGCTTTACCAATTATAAGCTGTTCCGCCGAATGTTTTCTGAACGGTTTCATGCCACCCCTACGGAAATCCGCAAGCATGTTTCCTCGTGAAGCACTTTTTATTGTATAAAAAAGACCCTGAGAAGACAAAATCACTAAATATTGTCCCTCCAGGGTCTCTTTCTTTATGATATTCTCAGGCATCTTTATGCCCGAATTTTATTACATCAGATGATGCTTCTGAAACGCTTTCCAGATTCCGTCCTCAGTTACCTTCGGACAAACTTCATCCGCAATCCTTTTTACAGCTTCACTTCCATTTTCCATACAAATACTTAAGCCTGCTGTTTCCAGCATTTCCTTATCATTCATACTGTCTCCGAAGCCTACGGAATCGCTGACCGGGATCTGCAGATACTCACATACCTTTCTCAATGCGGTTCCCTTGTTAAATTTACGATTGATCAGCTCCAGATTTACCACGCCATGAGAAACATCCTGAATACAGAACAAAAACTCTTCTTCAAGCGCCTTCCTGGGAGCGTCCAGTCTTTTCATAGAAGGGCTTGTCGCCACAAATTTATAGACCGGCTGATTTCTGTATTCCTCTATAGAACGAATAGAAAAAGTCTTTTTTACAAACTCTCTCCATCGAAGAAATTCGCTGCTGACCTGTTCATCTACATCTTTTTCCACAAAGGCTTTAAAGCTGTCACTGGCATAAGCTTCATCTCTGCACTCTGCAATCCAACATAAACCGCTTTCTGTTAAGGTGTCCATAGTCTTTATCCTCTGCGTATCTGTCATAGGACAATCATAAATGACATTTTCACCGCACAGGATGTATCCTCCGGCGCTTGCCACAACCCCGTCAAATCCGTACTCTAAAAAAGAGGACAGCATTCCATAATTTCTCCCGCTGCAAAGAAATACCAGATTTCCCGCTGCCTGCGCTTTTCTTACTGCTTCAATGGCAGAAGCCGGAGGTTCGCTGTGTCCGGGCTCCGCCAGAGTACCGTCTATATCCAGAAAAATAACTTTTTTGCTCATATATTCTCTCCTGAAAATTCTTTTGTTCTGTGAAATCAATTCCACATCTCTCAAATTATATTTCCAGAATTGAATCTTGTAAACTGGCAATTTGTATTAATCCGAAGTTTTTTCCGGCTTTTCCTTATACATTTCATTCAAATATGCTTTTCCGTAAACATATTTATTCTGAAAGGCTTTCCTGTAATCTGCAAAGTTTTCATACACTATGCCGTCTATGGTATCCTGACCTTCCATGTATTCCCTTCGCCGCAGATTATCATACCTGAAAGTAACCATGCTGTTTAATATCCAGTCATTTTGCGCCCTTACTAATTCCTCAAACTCATATCCTGAATCCTCACAGATTTTTGCATATTCCTCGTAGTCAGGAGATTCCATAAAGTCTGAAAGGTACTTTTCTGTCTCCTGTTCCACTTCCTCCTCTGTGGGATAAAAGCCCTCTTTTTTTGCATACTCATGAAGCATCTGACTCTGATCCTTACTGTTCAGAGAATGAACAGCCTCAGGGCCGATATACGCAACAGGGCCTCCGTCTGTACCTGCCTCTTCTACATGAATGATATCCGTAATAAATCCGGCGTTTCCGTAAACTTCTCCCTCTCCTGTCTCCATATACCAGTTCTCATCCTGCTCAAAGAAAAAGAACTTATCCTTGTGCCCGTCTTCATAGATCAGAAGGATGGAGAGAAAATCATCACCCCGTTCAGGCTGCTTCTGAGAATCCACTAGCGTTACCTCTTGTAAGCCCTTCAGAACCTTATCAAGCTCCTGCTGCCTCACTTCCGTGCGCATGGTGCCAACCTGAAGCTGTACTATCTGTTCCGGATTTTCAATGACAATCCCGGAGGAAGCACCAAGAGTATTCTGAATCCCTGTCAGCATCAGACAGCCTGCAAAGAAAACGGTAAACACAAATATTTTTCTGAATTTCATGCTTCATCCTCCCTTTTAGTCCAGAACCTTTTCCAGTTCCCTTATGACAATTTTAAGCGCTTTGATCCTGGCATATTTTTTATCCACGGATTCCAGAATATGCCAGGGAGCAAAAGAGGTGCTTGTCTTTTTCAGCATTTCATCCACTGCTTCCTCGTACAAATCCCATTTCTCACGGTTCCGCCAGTCCTCGTCCGTAATCTTCCACTGCTTCTCCGGATTGTTCTGGCGTTCCGTAAAACGGGCAAGCTGAGTATCCTTGTCAATCTGCACCCAGAATTTAATGATCACAGCTCCCCAGTCAGAAAGCTCCTTTTCAAACTCATTGATCTCATTGTATGCCCTCTTCCAGTCATTTTCTGTACAAAAGCCCTCCAGACGTTCCACCATCACTCTTCCGTACCAGGTGCGGTCAAAAATCGCAATATGACCGTCTTTGGGAAGTCTTGTCCAGAAACGCCAGAGATAATGCCGGGCCTTCTCATGGGGCTCCGGACTGGCAATGGGATGTACTTCATATCCTCTGGGATCCAGAGCTCCTGTTATCCTCTTGATATTTCCGCCTTTGCCTGCCGCATCCCAGCCTTCATAGGTAATGATCACAGGCACTCTCTTCCGGTATAAACGATTATGCAGCTCCCCAAGACGTTTCTGAAGCTGCTTCAGCTCATGATGATACTCTTCCTCGTTCAGTTCTTTCCCCTGAAGCTCTACTTCTGCCAGCTTTGGCATTTTTACCAGAGGAAAAACATTCTGAAGCAGAGGCGAAGAATGCAGACGGTTCTGCATGGCAATCTCAATACTGCTGATCATGGTATCCAGCACCTGAAGCTCCGCCCATTTCCGGTTTCCTGCATCAATAATATACCAGGGCGAGGAAGGAAGATTCGTATCCTTCATATAGCGGTCAAACACTTTTTGGCATTTTCCATAATGTTTATTCTGCCACCGGTCAAATTTTGTTACACGCCACTTTGTGTCCTCCTCTTCCAGAAGACCTTTCATGCGGGAATCCTGTTCTTCTCTGTCAATGTGCATAAAAAATTTCAGCACCAGATACCCGTTATCTGTAAGCTGCCGCTCAAAACGCCGAACACTTTCAATTCTTTTTTCATATTCTGCTTCCGTAAGCTTTTTCTTCAAAACCTCTTCTGTTGTCTGCTCCATCCAGCCGGAATCCAGAAAAGTGAACTTTCCTTCTTCCGGAATCTGCTTCATGTAACGATACAAAAAAGGCTTTCGCTTTTCCTCTTCTGACGGTGCGGTCATGGTCGCAACCTTAAAGAATCTGGGATCAATATTTTTAATTACCTTTCCGATCACACTTCCCTTTCCTGCTGCAGCCCATCCCTCAAAAAGTACCAGAACCGGAAGCCTGTGCTCCTTGATCTTTGTCTGGAGATCATATAGCCTGTTCCTGTTTTTATCAAGCTGCTCCTCAAGTTCCTGTTTTTCCGGAATCTCACCCGGCATCCACTCCTTCAGCATATGCTCACCCCATTTCTCAGAATTTTCTGTTTCGCCTATAATTAACTATTTTTATTTGTAGTATAACATTATTTTCTGTTAAATTCTATGAGATATACATTTTTTCATTATATATATCAATGCTTTTTCCAGGCCATACTCTCATAAATTCATATTTCAAAAAGTTTTCACTACATCTATAACAAAATTTTACATCTTCCACCTAAAATACTCATGCAAATATTTTCTATCACAGCAGCATAAACCGCATCACTTTTTTAATCCTATAAAAATGCAGATTATATAATACCTACATTTCGATAATATATAACCTGCATTTTGAGCCGTCACATTTTTATTTACTTTAATCCAGATGAAAAACTTTTTTGAGATTCACACAAACAGGACTATTATCGGGATTTGTTTCCATAATGTCTGCCATATAATCCCACCATTTTTTATTTATCTCTGTTTCTGCGCCCTCACGCCAAAGCTTTTCATCCTCAATCTCAATATAACCAAAAAGTATTAATGAATTGGGATCCAAAAAAATTGTGTAATTTTTTCCACCATACCTATGTATCATCTCTTTCATTTCCGGCCAGAGAAGATTATGACGTTTTTCATATTCCACTTCCTGACCTTCGTATAATTTCATAGTAAATCCCTTTACCATTTTTCTTCCTCCGAAATAGTACCTTCTGATTTTCTTTATCCGGGAATAACACATTAATGTCTCTGTGTTATTCCCGATTCCAAGGGTATTTCCAATTAACAATGAGTTTCCAGATCAATAAACATCCTTCCACTCATCAATATTGGACGAATCAAACCTAAACGGAGCTCCCAGAATTACTTCTGTTCCTCCATCTGACGCCTCAATAACTTCATAATCACCAAGTTCTCCGGCAGTGAATTTATCTCCTGATACTCCTGTAATTTCTTCATTTACCAATGCAATTGAAGTATAGGCACCTAACCTTCCAACATCAACTGGATTCCAAAGAAACATATATGGACAAGAATGGGCTTCATCATCACCAATATATTCAGACATTTCTGAAGGCAATCCCAAACCTGTCAGCTTGCAGGAAGCCCCTGAATCCTGAAGTACCTTAGCCGCTGATGCAATTCCTACTGTTGTCGGTGCACAGATCACCTTTAAATCCGGATAATTTTGTAAAAGTGCCTGTGTAACATCTGTTGATTTCTGTGGTTCATCATCACCATATGCAATCTCTACTAGTTCCAGTTTACTGTATTTATCATCTTTCATGACTTCTTTCATAGCCTCAATCCATGCATTCTGATTTGTAGCCTGTGAAGTAGCAGAAAGGATTGCCCATTGACCTTCTCCACCGGAAATATCCAGCACAGCATCCATCAGAGCTTCTCCTATTTCTTTTGTTCCTGCCTGATTTACAAAAGTCATTCTACTTGCAGGATTAACTTTCGCATCCAGACAGGACACTTTAATTCCAACGTCCATTGCCTCACTAAGACATGCCTGAAGTGCATTTTCATCATTACCTGCAATACAGATTGCATCCACTTCCTGAGAAATCAATGACTGCACAACTGAAATCTGCGCATCCGCAGTAGCTGTTTCCGGGTGTTTGATAATTACTTTTCCTCCCTCATCCTCTATCGCTTCTTTAAATCCATCAGCTTCTTTCTCATTATATGGATTTCCTGCAGCTTTCGTAACAATAGCAAATGTTTTCCCTTCTGCTGCCCCTGAGGCTAAAACTGTTGTTCCACCTGTCATGATCATAGTTGCACTGAGAACTGCAGCGATTACTTTTTTGTTCATTTCTTTTCCTCCTTTGATAAATATTGTATACTTAAACACAACTGTGCAAGTGTTTCTTTTTTAATAAACTGCATATGGAATGTCCATAAGTTCTGCTATTTTGATAAATAAACCTGAATTATGACCTACCGACAAAGCAAGGTGATGTGTAGGTGCCTCCGCAAACCAGTAATCCATATATTCTGCAGGTTTTTGAGCAAATTTTATATGTGTGGAAGTATTTCCATTCAAAAGAATCGGTGCATCAATCGCTTCTCCCTCACTAATGTTAAATTTTAAATGGCCATCTTTCGTCTGTGTTACTCCAAGAGTTGTCACCTTTCCCGGCTGTACCTTTGCTTCTACCGAAACACCGCTTCCACGCTTTCCGTGATAAATTCCCATCCCCCGAAGAATTGGTTTCCCTTTTGAAATTGCAAAATGAAATGGACCATCATGTCCCAGAATCATGGTGTCTCTGTTAAAATCAGCGGCAACAATCTCACAAAAGCTTCCACCCGTACCACATATATCTGCAATTTTCATTGCCAGAGCTGTTTTTATATCTCCCTCTCCTGCACATGCAATTCCCTTCGCATTCAACAGTGAAAATCCTACAATAAACCCACTCTGTACTGTTTCAAAATAATCATCTCGTCCATGATAATAATACGATACACTGTCCAAATTTCTATCACGTACCATTTTCTCCTGAGCAGATGCAACTCTGGCTGACCAGTGTAGCTGCTCTTGTGAAGGTTTTCTCGCTATAGGATCTGAAGGAGAATCCCCAGAGATTTCAAAAAAATCCTGTATTTGCCATAATTTTTCCTGTATCTCTTTCTCTGTCACAGACTTCAGATAATAATCCAGATCACTCATTTCCAAAATTTCAATATCCATTCCTGTCTGTGCCTGCAACATAGTAAAATCACTGTACATATCCAGCATTCCGCTGTAATATCCTCCTAAAAATCCAAATCTGCTCCATTTTAATGTTCTTTGTACAGAAGCTGCCATGCACCATTCTTCAATTTCTTTCCAGGCCTTTATCGCTTCCGGCCTTTTCTCTGTTGCTTCATCTGACCTGGCAAATGTCGGAGTTTCATAAAGTCCAAGCAATCCATTTACTACACGGAATGAAATACCAGCTCGATTAAATGCATTTGAAATTTCTGGCACGGAACATCCTACGCATTGAGCCAGCCAACGATCTGTGCCTGTAATCTCATATGCCATTTCTGGTGTCGGCTGCAAATTCAAAATCACTACCGGTGCCTTATTAATCTGATGTACCGGCAGGACACAGGCACTTGTATAATAGGTAGCTGCATGAGAAAAAACAATGTCTACATTGTTTTTGTTAAAAAACTCTCCTGCTGCTCTGCCTTTTTCCTCTGTATCGACCATTCCAAAATTATAAACCTCACCCCATTGGCTGAGTTTCTTTTCAATAAATCTGTTATATCCTGTCAGACAGTTATAAAGTCCTTCAAATTGTTCCCAGTATGTACATAAGCCAGCACTGTAGAAACCAATTCTAGCTCTTTTAGGTTCTTTTATTTTTTTCAGGTTGCTCATATTTCCACTCCTTATACTGTAATCTTGTTGTCATATTTTATCGTTTACAACCTGATTATATACTGATACAATTTAAAATACATCAAACTATATTTGCATAAAATATCATAATCTTGCTTTTACTGGAGGTCTTATGAGAAACTCAGCCACACACAAATATATGGAAAATCTGGACTTCAGCTGGACAGATGATTCTATTCGTTTTATTAACACTGCCACCCCAAAAGCCCGTCAGACCTTTTTTTATGTACAGGAAGCAGGTGATTTCTGTACTTTTCCCCCTTACTTTACAGAAAGAGAAAATCTGAACAGCTTTCTTTTAATATACACATTATCCGGAAAGGGTCTGTTAAAATATCAGGGCAATACCTTTACCCTTTTCCCTGGTTCTCTCGCCTATATCGACTGTATGAACCATCATTACTATGAATGTCTTAAAAAACAGCAATGGAAATTTTTATGGCTTCATTTTAACGGTCCTTCTGCATTGGGATATTATGAAGAATTTCTACGCAATAATTTCCGTATTCTCGATTCCCTTGATCCTTTTTTTATGGAAAACACTCTGCGCCGTATTCTTTTTGTCACACAAAAAAAGGATTTCCATTCAGAAATCCTTACCTCTTGTCTGATTACCGAAATTCTCACCAAAATTTTAATCGAAAATGAAACTGAACAGCTTGGTCTTGGATTAATGCCTGATTTTCTGAATGCTGCTCTAAAAGAGATAGATATGCATTTCCATGAGCCACTTACTTTAGAATACCTCGCAGACAAAATAGGCGTAAGCAAATACCATTTTGCTCGGGAATTTAAACGTTATATCGGTACTCCACCTAATGAATACCTGATTATTACACGCCTGAACCATTCCAAGGTTCTGCTAAAATATGAAAATATTTCAATAGAAGAGATTGCCTTTGCCTGTGGTTTTCATCAAGTCAGCCATTTTATCCACCTATTTAAAAAGCATGAAGGCTGTACTCCTCTGAAGTTTCGGAAGGCCTGGTGCAGCAATGAACCAGCAAAGCCACCCTCAGCCCTCTGATCTGACCGATATTTTTTTCAAAATCACCAAAGACATGATTCCCGCCAGCACAGCGGTTCCCGCAAAGTTCATCCAGATTCCTGTAAGTCCCAAAGGCCACAGGACAACCATCAGGATCACGGGAAAGATCAGGGCTGTAGATACAGAAATCAGCGTGGCTTCTTTTGCTTTTTCCACTGCTACCATATAGCTCTGGGTTGCAAAGGAAAACCATCTTGTTACATAAGTCAGAGAAAAAATAACCATGGCTGCGCTTGCCATTTCCATAAAGGTGCTGTCCGGACTGCTGACAAACAGCCTGGTAAGCACATCCGGAAACAAAAACATCACCGCTGCAGAAAGCAGGGAAACCACAGCGCTTGCCGTATAACAGCATCTCTCAATCGCCCGTATACGTCCATGATTTCCTGCTCCCAGATTATAGCTGACTGCCGGCTGCAGAGAATCACACATTCCATAAAGGAGAGGCTGCACAAAAGCTTCCGCATACATCAGAATTCCGTAAACTGACACCGCATCCGCGCCTCCCAGACGCAGCAGGACCATGTTCAAAAGAATAGACGTCACACGACCGGCAATATTGTTCAGGAAATTAGGCATTCCACAGCTTATGATCTGTTTTACCATATCCATTCGAAATCTCGGCTTACAGAAATGAAGCTCCATTTTTCCCCGGAAAAACGGCCAGAAAGCTCCTGCAGAACAAAGAAACATTCCCGTACAGGTTGCCAGTCCGGCTCCCCAGATTCCCCATTTGAATATGTACAGAAATACAAATTCCAGGACAGCTGTAAGTACAGACATAAAAACATTCAGATACATACTGCCTTTTATTTTCCCGCAGATTCTTAAATAATTATCTACTGCAAAAATAATCGTAGATACCGGCGCACAAACAGCATAAACTCTGAGATACTGGACTGCCAGATCCAGAAGCTCTCCCTCCGCTCCCATCAGCTTCAGAAGAGGAACTGCAAAAACATACAGAACAGCTCCCAGTAATGTTCCGGCGCCTACGATCATAATACAGGCGCAGGTAAAAATGTTATCCGCATGCTCTGTTTCTTTTTTTCCAAGGCTTACCGAAATGGGAACCGCAGACCCCACTCCGATCAGATCTGCCAGTGAAAAATTAATGATCACAAAAGGCATGGCAAGGTTCAGTGCCGCAAAAGCCAGCTCTCCCAGAATCTGGCCTACCAGTATTCCGTCTATTACCTGATAGAGCGCTGAGGCCAGCATGCTCACTGCGCCGGGAACCGATGCAATAAAAAACAACCTTATCGGTGATATTTTTGTAAATAATGTCTTTGAATCCATAGCTTCTTTCAATATCCTCCGCCTATTCTCCGGACGGCAGCTCCTCCCTGTCAAATATTTCCTTTTGGAACTCTTCCTGCATATAATCTGTAAATACTTCCAGTCCCTTCAGAAATCCCGGTGAACATTCCCGCATGGTCCGTTCCAGAGCCTGCTCCTCTGCCGCAAAAACTCTGCACAACAGATTTTCCGCATATATTTTTCCGTTTTCTGTAAGAATGATGTTTTTTTCTCTTGTACTGCCCGGAGTTTCCAGCCTGATATATCCTTTTTCAATTTCTTCCTTCACAACCGTGTTAAGAGTTGTTCTTGGAACCAGCCATTCTTCGCTGATTTCTTTTTGAGAATGAGCCTTTCCGTCATTCAGTACATAATACAGAAGCAGACTGTTATCCTTGACCCCAAGCTTTCGTGCAGCTATATAATACAGGCGGTCAAGGCGATTCATACACTGATTCATTCTGTCTATGGCTTCTCTGTTTTTATTCATTCCTGTTCCTCCTCTGGTCAGACTTCTGTTTTTTATATTCATTGAGCTTCGATTCATAATACGAATTCGTATTTATTGCATCTGATATTATAATACGAATCCGTATTTTATACAAGAAGTTTTTATTATTGATCCTTCTTATAAAAAAAGAGAAAATCCGTGCTGCAAAACACTGACTTTCCCTTTTTCTGATGTTATTCAATCTGCTGATCTGTCTCAAATATCTCTTTTATTTACCAGGACTGTTCGTACAAAATGTCCTGATAAGCGAAAACAGGCAGGGCCTTATGCCCTGCCTGATATAACTCTTCTGTTAAATTTCCTGTGCCCGGATTGCCCAGCGCATCTTTGTAGATCTGGCGCGGCTGTTTCTGGCGCACTCCTCCTGTGAGGGACGGATCACATTTTTGCTGATGTCACTGTAAATTCCCTCCTTATAAAACTGTTTAAAAGATTTTTTTACCAGACGATCCTCTCCTGAATGGAAGGTAAGGATTGCCGCTCTTCCGTTTGGAGCCAGCACCTGAGGCAGCTTTTCCAGAAAATCATAAAGCACCTCAAATTCACTGTTCACATCAATGCGAAGGGCCTGAAAGCTTCTCTGACAGGATTTTTTTACAGCCTCCTTCCGTTCCTTTTCCGGAATAAAGCTTAAAGCCTGCTCGATCACCTGTTTAAGATCTGTGGTAGTTTCAATAGGACGAATCCTTCTCTGACGGATCACCGCTTTTGAAATTTCCTCAGCATAGGGCTCATCTGCGTTTTCCAGAAGCATTCCGTAAAGCTCCTCCTGAGTCACCTCTTTCAGGCGCTGTGCTGCGCTGATTCCTTTCTGAGGATTCATGCGCAGATCCAGAGGGCCGTCCACTTTATAGGAAAAACCTCTCTCCGGATTGTCGATCTGCATGGAGGACACCCCCAGATCTGCCAGAACAAAATCAAATTTCCCTGCTTCTTCTGCTACCTGATCAATATTTCTGAAATTCAAAAGCTTAACTGTAAGGATATCTTCTCCGAATCCCTGTTTTTTCAATCTCTCTTTTGTTTTTTCTGATTCAATGGGATCTACGTCCAGTCCGTAAATATGTCCCTCTCCTTTCAGGCATTTCAGCATTTCCAGAGTATGGCCTCCGTACCCCAGCGTAGCATCCAGCCCCTGCTGTCCCGGCTGTATCTGAAGAAAATCCAGAATTTCCTTCACACAGATAGAAATATGCATACCTGCCGGAGTACTTCCTTTTCGTATTACTTTTTCTACCACATCTGCATATTTTTCCGGCTGATGCTCTTTATATTTTTCACTGAACCGCTTCGGGTGGGTTCCGGAATATCGCACGCGGCGTTTATGTGGTTTTTCCTGATTTTCCATTATCTGTTCTCCTCATCTGTTTCTGTTATTTTTCATAAAATCATCTTTTGTAACCAGCTTGCAGCTTCTAAAATCATGCGCATTTGATAACGAAAGCTTTATCTCTTTCTGCCTCCGGATAAAATATGGCTGTTTCCATACCGGTACCGTACATACTCACCTGCTGACATAAAAGCTGTTTTATAAACTTTCTTTTCTTTAGAATAAAAAATACCTGTCACTCTACCAGAATACCAGAAAATCTCTGAAATCACAATGGAAAGAAACCACCCAAATACCAAACTTATCATATATTCTCCTGCATCTTATCCTAAATTCTGTTTATATCACCTGACCTCTTTCTTTAATATTCCGTTTTCCATCTGATATACCTCATCACAAAGCACATCAATATCTTCCCTGTTATGACTTGCAAGAATAAGTAATTTTCCCTCTTGCTTCATCTGATTAAACAGTTCCCTCATCTCTCTTACTCCATTTTTATCCAATCCATTCATTGGCTCATCTAAGATTAAAATATCCGGATTTTCCATAATTGCCTGCCCAATTGCCAGACGTTGCCGCATACCAAGAGAATATTTTCCCACAGGCATTTTCGATTTTGGATCAAGCCCCACCTTTTTCAAAACAGACTGTAAATATGTTTTATCCAGTTTATTTCGTATTGTGTACAGAAATTCCAGATTATGATATCCATTCCACTGACGTAAAAAACCAGGTTCCTCTATGATAATTCCGGAATTTTCCAGCATATCCATATCTTTTCCCATACATTTTCCATTTATCCTGATTTCGCCTTTACTGCAATGAAAAAATCCACAGATGCATTTAAAAAGCACTGTTTTTCCCGAGCCATTATGTCCTACAATTCCGTATATTTTCCCGCTTTCACAAGTCATTGATACATCTTTTAGCACTTCGTTTTTCTTAAATCTCTTAAATACATGATCTACCTCAATCCTCTGTTTTTTCACCTGACTTTCCTCCCTTCTGCCAACTACGCGTCTTCATTTTCCCAATTAAATTCTACATATTTTACTTTCCAGTAAATTATCACAGACATCACAAGGATTATAACAAGCAGAAAAGTAAACATATATGTTAAAGACGGCAAACGATAACGTCCGCTGACAGGGGTCGCACTCAATGCCACTTCCGCCCAGTATGTTGGAATAAAATGTGCTGCAATTCTCTTCCCTTCACCATAGATATTTTCCACTAAAAATAATGCTGCCACAAATAATAAAGCCCCTGTAACTGCAACTAATTTTCCAGCAAACAAACTCAAAAGGAACATCAGAATCCCCAGAAACGTACAGATCAATGTACAAATCAGCACTGTAATGACCATCAGCTGTACAGGAGTATACTCATTAAGAATCTCATAAAAAAAACGAAAATCCAACGTCTGTCCCATTTCAAATCCGAAGCCCTCGCTTCCTCTTTGTGAAGCCAACGTTCTTACAACTTTTCCCCATTCGAAAGAAAACTCTATATTTCCTGCAAATGGTAAAACAGCTGCTATTGCTGATATCAAAACAACGAAAAAGGCCCGAACCAGTATACTGCCCATTTGACCGATTACCCATTGTCCCCGCCCTGCCCGGATAATCTGGTACATATTTACATTCTGCATAAACGGCACATCTGAATTAACATAGATTATGCCAAAATAAAAAATAGACAAAATCCCCCATGATGACATATAAAAAGGAAAAATACACCAGGAAATGGGATATCCTTTTTCCTGAACAAAATTCAGATATGGCTGGTCATATGTCCATGACAGAATCAAAAATGCGATACAAAAAGTTATAAACTTCACATTAAAAATCTTTTGCAAAGAAGTTTTCATAATATATTTCAGCGTTTTCATATGACGTCTCCTTTGTACTACAATTTTCTTTTCAGCCCAAAATAACACCCAACAGCTGATAAAGCTGCCCCCATCACCGATATGACAGATAAAAACAGGAGATTTGTCCAATCATTTGCAAATATCTTAACATATGCATAAAAACTATAAATGTTATAACCATTTATGTTCACAGAAACCAATACCCGAAATGCCAATACCGGAAATATATAAACTAAAACTGTATTTGATATAAATACAGAACAAAGGGCTGCCATATTTGATAATACACCTGCTACCAGTCCCATATTTAAGGAATATAATCCACAGTACAGGATTGCATATCCCTGCTGCAGGATATTTCCATAACACCCACTTAATTCTATTCCGTACTGATCTAAATTCCAATCTGTCCACGGAATCTGCGTGCGACACAAACTCAAAAACAAAAGTGTACCAAATAGCATAACACCCATAGAACTGATATATATCACTATGGTTTTAGCCGCCACATATGCTTTCAGATTTCCTCTTATTACCCCATAACGGATATATTTATGTTCCCAGTCCTCCGGATATATCCCTGCAAATGGAAAGGCACAAAAAGCATATGCTATTAAAGATCCTGTCATAAGTGTGGACGATACGTAAGTTGACAATACGTTTCCATTTATAAAGCCTTTCTGAAACAACTGGTCTTCCAATGACCAAAATAACGCCATTGCCACGCCAATGCTTCCTGCCAGCCATCGGTAACTCTTTAAAAGGCGGCGAATATCTGTAAAAAAATAATTTTTAAAACAATGCACACACATCACGCTCTCTTTTGTCCTCAATCATCAATTCAGGAAAATTTCCTCTCCTGTAACTGCATGAACCAGCATAACTTCCGCTGTGTTTCCATCTGTTACTTCAAAATACCATACAGGTTCTGCTGCAAGCTGTTGTTGTTCATCATAATAAGTACGCAGTACTATCTTGGCACGGGTTACAGTATAGATTGCTTCATCCAGTAAATTATCATATTTTTGAATTAAAACATCTGCAATCTCAGAAAATGGCAAAAACTCTAAAAGCTCATCTGAAGCTTCAAAGATGTAAGGGGGACGCGACAATGCTAAAGCTAATATTCCCTGTTCTGTATAAAGTGCAGATACCGGTGCTTTCTGATAATCTTCAAAAGCTCTGGACATAGCAGTTGTCATCCACTGAGGAAGAACCTGAAGCCCTTCATAAGACTGCCAGCCGTATATCTCATAAGCATTATCCTTTTCTGTCCAGCCCTCCGTCTTTACCTTTTGACTGTCAAGCATTCCATCCTCCAAGGCCCGCTGTTCTAATATCGCATAGTCTTCCCCACTGGTGGAAAACCATCCAAACTGATATTCATCAACCGGACATCCGATTGCTTTTAATTCTTCTCTTACCTGCTCTACACATTCATCTCCTGAGGCAAATCCAAACTCATCTTTTGGAGCAGTGCGCTCATTATCTCTAACAACCTGTCGATATACCGTTGATTTCGGATTATAATATAAAAATCCTCCTGTAAACGCCACATTCGTTCCATCTTCCAATATATAGATATCATCTCCCTTTTCATTTTCGCTGGTCGGATCATTATGATATTCCTCTGTAACTATATTTTCACCTACATATTTCGCATAAATCTTCTCTGGGTCAGTATAAGTAATACCCTTTATGATCGGCATATGAAAATCAGATATCTCAAAATCTTCCGGCACTTCCAAATGACATTCAAATTTGACTTTTTCTGTTTGCTCAGAATAAGTTTCCGGAAAATAATCTTCTGTTTTCATCTGTTTTGATTTTTCTGTCGTCTGAGCCACATCTTCCGCAGCTTGTGTCGATTCGTTCTTCGTTTCTGTCACTTTATTTCCACATCCGCACATACATACACACAGTCCTGACACAATCAGCATATTTCTCATTCTCATCTTCATATAAGCAGCCTCCAAATCAAATATATTTCTGATTCATTTACAAAAGGCGGATTTCTCCGCCTTTTGTAAATGATTACGGTGTATAACGTCCAGTAACATTCAAACCAGCTACTGAACTACGAGAATGCATCTCATATTCATAGTTAGGATATGCATATGCTCTATAACCAGCACTTGCAGCTCTATGCCCAGAAGAAATAGTTGCCGTATGAGAAGAATGATCTTCCCCTGCTAATCCAGAAGTACACATCAATGAACCGCTGTTACTAAAACCAGTTCCCGTCACATAGAATCTCTGTTCCGTATCCGCCTTTCTTACGGCATAAGAATATGGATCGCCAGGAGGCGTTACATTAAACGTAACTGTATCTGCGCTTACAATGGTTGCTGCCCCTAATACATACATTGTTGCATCAAACACACATATTGCTTTTTTCAACATTTTTTTTATGAATAAAATCCCCTTTCTCCTAAGTTCTATACTTTTTAAACAGAATAGATTTGCATTCCCCTATAAAAGTTTTTACAAAACTGGCGCCATTTCAAATATTATTTTCCAAAAACTTTTATATTTTTGTTCTAATCTATTTGTTAGATGTAACGTAACATAAAAGTTCACCCTATAACGCTTTATGTAAAAAGCTGTAGCTATTTTTGTCATAATCAGCACTCTCTATATTTCCATAATCCTGCTACCATAGTAATTATAATTATTATCTGAGCCCAGATAACCACTTCCAAAATATCTCCTCGTTGTACAAAAATTCCTATTAGTACCACTGTTGCATTACATAACAAAATCTTTTTTGTTTTATTCGCATACATTTTCCGTTCATCTTTATCCAAACAGCGGATAGGATTTTCTACTGGAGCATATAACCATATAAATACAGAAGTGCCAAGCCAACTTCCGATAAAAAGCATATTAGACAAAACAATCCCTTTTTTTAGAAAAATAATTATATTCATCATTAAAATTGATATCAAATAACAGCCTAATTCTGTATCAGCATGATATCCCCCCGCATAAGGGCGCAAGAAAAATAATTCCAAAAAAACCAGCAAAGTAAAGGACAACTCTTGCCATAGTATACCACTAATAACTAGTGTCAGTACATTTATCAATATTACCCTCACCTGATGTAATCCATATTGAATAATTTCCTGTTCTTCTTTATTATCGCTAATTTCCTCTATCAACCTGATTAAATATTCTTTCCTTTTCATTTCCATAAAAACCTCATTTTGTCTAAAAAATAAAGGTGCGACAGACTACTACAGCTTCATACTAAAGAGCCTTTCATCTATCGCAACCACATTTTCACAGTGGTCCTATGTCAAGATTTAGTACAAGTTAAAATGAGG
>NZ_HF998992.1:0-10386 GCF_000433815.1 Blautia sp. CAG:257 | reverse complement strand
ATATCATCTTATGACCTGTATAAATAGTACTGGAAATCTGGAAATGGTATATCCTTCTTTTTAATATTTTTCTGAGGATAAAAAAGTAATTCCACCTCTTTTGGTGGCATCATCTGGAGTTCTTCAATCGGAATTCCTCCCGCGTGATAACGTTCCATAATCAAAGATAATGTTCCGGATCCAATCTTATACCGATCCATGCTAGAACTTCTTAATTTTTATATTATATTGGCTTGAATCCTTTTCCACGCACTTCATTCGATTCCATTGTAACAAGAAACGCTGATGAATCTACTTTCTTTACAGCTTCTTGAATCGTATGCATTTCTTTATTGTTACATGCACACATTAATACTTCTTTTTCACGTCCTGTATAACTTCCTTCTGCTTTAATCAAAGTTGCCCCTCGTTGTGATAGTTCATCAATTTTTGCCGCAATTTGTGGTCCCTTTTCTGTTACAATCAAAGCAAGTTTTCCAGCATCAACGCCATACATTAACTTATCTACGACAAATGATAGAATATACGTTCCAATTAATCCATAAATAATCTTATCAATGTTTCCACGCATCAGAATTCCACCAATAATTACAATAATAAAATCCATAACAATGATAATTTTTCCTACAGAAATATGTGGCTTTGCCTTGTGTATTGCCATCAAAACAAAATCTGCTCCACCTGTAGAGGTATCTCTCATGTAAATTAATGCATATCCGATTCCTGAGAATACACTCATACAAATACAAGATAACATCATATCACCTTGGTAAACCGGGAACAATGGAACAACCCAGTCCATCAGTATATTAGAAATTAACATTGTCTTTATTGATCTTAAAAAAAATTGTTTTCCCAACAACTTGTAACAAATTAAAATAATTGGAATATTCAAAATTGTCGTCATTGTACCAATTGGAATTTTCCAAAAATAATAAAACACGATTGCAATACCGGATATACCTGCTACCGGAAATCCAGATGCCACTGCAAAATTATAGACTCCAATCGCAATGAAACAACCACCTACAATATCAAGTAAAATATCAATTAAAAATGTCTTTGCCTTTGATTTCAATGTGAGTTCCTCCCTATTACGGAATCTTATTTCTTTTTCATCACAATGCATTGATATGTTTGCAGTTTTATTGAACCTGTAAGGATTTCATCAGTAATCAAATTTGTATAACATTCATTCAAAACCATCTTCACAGGATGTCTGTTAAAATTCTGAAGAAAATACACATCATCTTTCTGTTCTTTTCCACTTCTTTTTGAAACAGTAACTCCATAAGGTAATGTTTCCGTCAGATTTGCTTCCACATTTGCTTCCTCAATTACATCGCCCAAAAATTCTTTCAAAAATTCCAGATCTGGTTGAACAGCAACATAATAAGCTTTTCCTTTGCCATACGCATTTTCTGTAATTGCTGGAGTATTTACATTGTAATCTTGCAAGTATGTTCCCAACGGCTTTGCAGTTTGAAGTGTCACAACTTCTCTTAACACACCGGCTTTATATACATCGTCTTTATAGGAGAAAGTATTTGGAAAATATTCATTCCCAACATCAATCTCATCAACTGATAATCCTAGCAATCTCTCATGTGGTCTCTCTCCAATAAAACATAAATCTGTTTCATCTACAACTCCACTCCAATAAGTTGTTACATATATTCCACCTGCTTCCACATATGCTTCTACTTTATGAATATACTCTTTTTTATGCAAGTACAAGGTCGGAGCAACCACAAGCTGATAATCTAACAACTCTCGATCCATGGAAATTATATCAACTTCAATTCCTTTTTCCCAAAAAACCCGATAATATTTTAAAAGTTCTTCCGTATAATCAAATTTTCTCGATATTGCTTGTGCGTCAGAAAGAGCCCACCAATTTTCCCAATCCATAATAATAGCTACCTTCGCCCTATTACATGTACTTAGTATTTGACTGCCTAGCTTTTCTAGATCTTTGCCAATCCAAGCAACTTCTTGAAAAACTCTATTCTTTTCTGACCCATCATGATCAACAACCGCTCCATGAAACTTTTCACTCGATCCTCTGCTTTTTCTCCATTGAAAATAAAGAACACTATTCGAACCTAACGCAATTGCCTGCATTGAAGATAAGTAATTCATCCCCGGTCTTTTTACATTATTTTCCTCATCCCAATTCACAAGTGATGGTGTTGATTCCATCATCAAAAATGGCTTCTTCTGAAATCCTCTCATCTGGTTATGCATAAAGGCTGCCCACACAGCAATCGGTACTTCATCTTCTTTTGTATGCCAACTCGGATAAGAGTCCCAAGAAATCACATCCAACTCCTCTGCCCATTTATCATAATCCAATGGTGAAAAATACATCATCATGTTTGTTGTAACTGGAAGATCCGAATATGTTTTAACAGCTCGAATCTCTTCTCTACAAAAGTCCTGTAACTGTTCGCTCACAAATCTTTTCCAGTCCAATTTCAAACCGTGTAATTCATCCTCTCCCCTCGGAGAAGGTGAATGAATCTGTTCCCAATCGGTATAAGTATGACTCCAAAACGCACTCCACCATGCATGATTCAATACATCCAATGTTTTGTATTTTTTTTTCAACCATTTCCGAAATGCTTTTTGACATTCTTCGCAATGACAAGAAGCATCCCTAAAATTTCCTCCGTATTCGTTTGATATATGCCAAAGAATTACTCCTGGATGTTTTCCAAAGCGTTCTGATAATTTCAAATCCAACTTTCTAGTTTTTTCTCTCATAACAGCAGACGTGTAACAAAAATTATGCCTTTTTCCTGGTAAATTCTGTATCCCGTTTTCATCTGTCTGCATTACTTCAGGATATTTTTGAGTCATCCAATTTGGCATTGCACCTGTTGGTGTAGCTAGATTTGTATAGATGCCATTGTCATATAAACGGTTAATAATTTCTTCTAAATAGTCAAACTGATATTTTCCTTCTTCTGGCTCTAAAAATGCCCACGAAAATATTCCTAGTGAAACATTATTTACATGCGCTAATTTCATTAACCGGATATCCTCTTCAAGAATATCCGGTCTATCTAACCATTGTTCAGGATTATAATCTCCACCATGCAGAAGACCTGGCATATTTATTTTTTTATATTCCATTTCTAATCCCTTTCTTTATAGATATCATTTATTATTTTACAGCTCCAGTAATACCTTCTGCAAAATTCTTCTGTAAAATAAAGAATACTAAGGCGGTAGGCAATGTACATATTAAGACTGCCAACATAAGCATTCCATAGTCTGTTACATATCCCTCTGTCAGATTTGCTACAACCATTGGCATTGTCATGCTCTTGGATTGTGTCATAATTACTTTCGGCCACATATAACTATTCCAAGCATTCATAAATGTAATAGTCATAGCCGCTGCATATGTTGATTTCATTGTAGGAATAAACATCTGAAAGAAGATTCTAATTTCCGAAAGTCCATCTAATCTGGCAGCTTCAATAATATCACGAGGAAATGATCTTGCACTCTGCCGAAACATCATGATTAAAAATGGGGTTGATACCGTTGGTAAAATGAATCCCAACGTACTATTTAACATTTTCATTTTTGCAACCATCTGAAACAATGGGACCAATATCGTAATAAATGGAACCATCATTGCAAGAAGAATCACACCCATCACGGCATCTTTTGCTTTATCATGATAAATTTCAAATCCATATCCTGCCAAGGAACATATCACCATCGAAACTATTGTAAGTAATATTGCATATTTAAATGAATTGACCAATGCAGCCCCTACATCTTGATTTGCCAGCAGATTTTTCAAGTTTTCTCCCAAATGAGAGCCAAACGATAATACGCCTTTTGATACATCCACACTTTTGTTTGTGGATGCACTTACCATCCAGTACAAAGGAAATACTGAAATAAAAGTAACCAAAATCAAGAATGCATACATTCCTATATTTTTCATCTTTTTAATCACGTTTATCACCCACCCTCATTTGTATAAATGCTAATACTGCAACCAACAGTAATATAAAGAAGGACATCGCTGCTGCATATCCAAAATTCGGCACATACTTAAAACATAAATTATATATGTAATGTGACATAGAGATTGAAGCATTCGCAGGACCTCCATCGGTCAAGTTAATTGATTCATCAAATAACTGTAATGTTCCATTTGTTGACATTATTGCTGTCAACAAGATAGTTGGTTTTAATAATGGAACAGTAATCTTAAAAAATGTCTGTATTGCTGATGCTCCATCAATTTTTGCAGCTTCGTATACTGAATATTCAATGTTTTGCAATCCAGAAAGGAAAAATACCATATTATATCCTGTCCATCTCCACAAAAGAGCCAATATGATAACCATTTTTGCCGCAAATGGTTGTGTCAAAAAATTATATGGTTTATCCAAAATTCCCAAATTCACTAGAACATAATTTACTAATCCATCATTTGCAAACAAAGACCGAAAAATAATTGAGTACGCAACCAATGAAGTTGTACACGGCAAAAAAATCATTGTTCGGAAAAATCCTTTAAACCGTAAGTCTTTTTTATTTAGAATACAAGCTAACACCATCGCTACTACAAGCATAATGGGCACTTGAAGAATGAAATAAAAAAATGTGTTTTTTATTGACTGAATAAATACATCATCTTGAAACAATCTGATGTAATTTGTAAATCCAGCCATCTGCATATTTCTACCTTTCCCTGTCTGAAAAGATAAAACTAACGCTTTGATCATTGGCCAAAAACTAAACACCGCAATCAAAAATGTTGCTGGTGCCAAAAAAGCCCATCCTGTTAAATTATGCTTTTTTTCCAACGTCATTTTTCTTGGTTTGTTAGACACAAAAACTCCTCCTCTCTATCCATAAGGGGGATGGTTCTACATTCCATCCCCTTGTATAATAGGAATCTCTCTTACTGTCCCATATTAAAATTAACAGTATCTTCCGCTTTTTTAAGCTCTTCCTCTAAATCTGCACCATTTGTAATATTTGTTGTCGCAACAGAGATTGCGTCTCTTGCTTCATGGAAATATGGTCCCGTAATAATAGAAGGAACTTTTGTTGAATAGTCAACTATTTTTTCAAACACTGCATCACCAGAGAAAAATTCATTCGGTACTGCATATGCATCAGAATCTCCTGCTGGTGTCCATGTAGCAATTGCTCCACAAGAGAGAATATTATCATATAACTCTGTACTTCCAGCAAATGTAGACGCAAGAAAATCTTCTGCTAACTCTACGTTTCCACAATTCCCTGAGATTGCCCAGGAAGAACCTCCAATATTTGAATAGTTTGTGGCACCCTTTACATTTGTAAGTTTTGGAATATTTGTAATAGCCCATTTTCCAGACTGATCCTCAGCTGTCTGAATTGTTCCCATAATCCAACACCCATTAATCACACCTGCAACTTCACTGTTCAACATTGTGCCAGTGTATTCATCCCAGTTATTTACTTCCTGTAACACACCTGAATCTTTCATTTTACAATATGTATCAATTACCTTCTTCAAAGTGTCATTTTTTGCAATATTCGTTGTTCCATCTTCATTAAACAAAGATGCTCCTGCAGACTGTAACATCATCGTAAGCAAATCACATTCGCCTGCTAACGTTGTCAATAATGGTTTTCCTGTTTTTTCCAGTACTACTTTGCCTTTTTCAACCCACTCATCCCAAGTAATATCTGTAAAATCTTCTAAAGTCATTCCAGCTTCTTGCAAAATATCTGTACGATAACAAGCAATTGCTGCTCCGTTGTCAAAAGGCACTCCATAGTGTTTTCCATCTACAACAGAAAAATCTGTTTTACCAGAAGCAAATTCTGAAAAATCAATTTTCTTTTCAGAAATTTCTGTAAATACATCTGGATAAGATATTACATTTTTTTGGAATGCATGGTCTTGCATCAAAAAAATATCTGGCAATGTGCTTAGATCTCCTGATGTACCAGCCGTAGTAAGTCTAGACTGTACATCTACATCTCCAACTTCGACAATATCAATTTTCACATCTTGATGATCTTCTTGATAAATTTTTGCAGCTTCTTCCATTGCAAAAATATTAAATGTTTTGTCCCAACACCATACTGTAATTGTATTATCGTCTTTTTTGTCCCCTGAACCTCCGCATGCTGCAATACCCATTGCCATCGTAGCTATCAATAAAATTGCCACTATTTTTTTTCCCATTTGTTATATTCTCCTTCTACCATGCCCCTTGATAGCCTATTGTTACCGCACTATTCTGAGCTCCTGCTTCCATCGAATCTTGAACATTCAATCCATTCAAAATCCCATATAAAAATCCGGCAATAAAACTGTCGCCTGCACCCATTGTATCAACAACTTTACACTCTATGATTCCAAATCGATACCAAGAATTTCCATCATACCCAATGCTTCCATTTTTCCCCAATGTTGCAATAATGACTTTAGGTCCTTTTTGTTGCATTGCTTTCATGAATTCCTTTAATTGTTCCATACAATTTTCTTTTTCTTTTAAGCCCATGCTATGATATTTCTGTCTAAACTCATTGCGTGATTCCTCGTCAAAAGAGAAGAATGCATATGTCACATATGGAATCGCTTTCTCAACAATTGGATTTGCAAATTTATTTGCAAAATCAAATGCAACTGGAATTTCTTTCGAAATAAGTGGAAGCTCATCTTCAATCATTCCCCAAATTCCTGTAACCGCTAAATCATGTTTCTTTATAAAGGAAATGTCTTGTTCTCTTAGCTTAAAGTCTGCCAAAACACCTTCTTCATATTTTCCAAACACTCTATCTCCATCTACAATGTCAACATGTGTAACTGCGGTTTTTCCATCCAGCACTTGAATATGAGAAGTATCAACTCCTTTATTTTGAATTGCACTTATCATGATTTTTCCGAATGAATCAGTTCCAACAGCACCTGTATAAGAACTTTCTCCACCTAATCGTTTTATGTATACAGCAACATTCACTGGGTTTCCCCCTGGATAAGATTCATTCAATGAATCATAATAATCAATACAATTATCTCCTATTGCTGCTACTCTTATCTTTCTGTCCATTTTGCCACCTTAATAGTCCAGACGTCTGTAATATCTTCTGATTTCCATAGGATGACAATTGACTTTTTCCATATGTGCATCAATTCTCTGTGTTACCGCATGCATCACTAAATGTGATATATATCCTCTGTACTCTGGACTAATTCCTTTTAATTCAAATTTCTTGGTATCAATAATATTGTATTTTCCACAAATGCGTGGCAAGAAGTTTGCAACGCGCTCGCTCAATGATCTCTGAGAATCTTCCCCAATAAATACTGTAACTGGTGTATCTTTGTCAATTATTTCTAACATTCCATGGAAAAATTCTGCACTGTGGATAGATTTTGTACGAATCCAATGCTGTTCTTCCCAATAACACATTGCATAAGAATATGTGGCACCATACTGGTTCCCAGCCCCAACAAAATAATGAATTTTGTCATCCTTATGACGATTTGCAAATTCTTCTCCGAAAGCATCTGCTTCCTTTTCAACTTCCACAAGTGCAGTTGCCAAATACTGATCCAACTCCTTGTATAAATCCTCATATTCTGGAAATTCTCCTGCATTATACATAAATCTATCTGCTACCATATAAAATTTCAATTGTTCATTGGCAGGATATGTAATCACATAGTCTACAAGTTTTGCAAGTTCTGCAGTAGCAACATCAATAAAACCAATCACCCTTGCTCCACTCTTCTGTGCTTTTTTTACTCCATCTACGATTTCAGAAGTTGTTCCTGTAACAGACGAAATAATTACAATAGTTCCTTCTCCAACTTTTTTATTTCCAGTTGTCAAATACTCTGCTGCGTTTTCAACAAAAAATGAAAGTTTTGATTTTTCTTTCATATGAACCTCTGCCTGGAGGCAAGATGCATATGTTCCACCGATACCGAGCCAACAAATATTTTTGTATCCTTCTTTACAAATTCCATCAATCAATTCATTAATTTGATTTCTCAGAGCAAGCGCTCCATTCACACTTTCAATCTGTTTCTGTTCATTAAATTTCAACATATTGTTTTCCCCTTTCGCTTCCTTTGTATTGGTGACTATTTTTAAATTTAGTATACCACTTTTTTATTTTTTTTCAATACTTCATGTAAAAAATATTGAATATTGTTGTATTTTTATAAATATAAATGCATTTATTTATACACAATGCATATATTTCTTTTATTCTGGTATGAAACACATTTTAAATTTACTATACCAGTTTTTATATTTTTTATTTATTCATTTCTTTTTTCCTTTCCATTTGCTTTTTAAGAACTGACAACGTATAATTTGATTAGAATTTACAAGTAAATTATAATATTAGGAGTTCTTATGAAAAAAAATTTATTAACTTTAGATGTTGCATTATCAAAAGAAATCAAATACATGCTAAAGGAAGAACACTATCTTCCAGGTGACAAACTGCCTTCGGAACGAAAGCTGGCAGAGCTGTTTCATGTACAACGCTTAACTGTTCGTGGAGCCTTGAATCTGTTACTTCAAGATAAAACAATTATCTCAAAACCACGAAGTGGTTATTACGTAGCGCCTAAACGCATTTTACAATCCATTCGTAATTTTTCCTTACATTCAGAGGAAGATAGCGGACAATTAACTTACGAATTATATGATTTCAAAAAAATAGAAGCAGATAACTATCTTGCAAGCGAAATGTTACTTCCTGAAAAATCGAAAATATACAAAATTGTTTGGCTTTATTCAGATGGTACTCAACTAATTTGTATCAATACAACTTATATTCCTGAATATATCTATCCAAATCTCACCCAACAAATTGCTGCTTCTGCTCCTGCAATTGATTTGATTACAAACAATTGTCAAATAACCTTGGCAAAATCGAATCAAAAAGTCACCTTACTTTACGCAGACACAAAGACTGCTCAAATTTTAAATATTCCTGTTGATAGCCCTTTAATGAAATACAAAGGGCTCATGTATGATAAACAAGGACATCTTGCAGTCTTTTTTGAAAATAATATGCTAATTGATCGTTTTGGTTTTATCAAGGAGGTAGTTTTATGAGCAATGATGATGTATTAGCCGCACAAATAAAATCTAGTATCATTACAAAAATTAAAACACAGGAATATCTTCCTGGGGAGTTGCTTCCTAGCGAACGGGATTTTGCAACAATGTATAGTGTAAGTCGGTATTTGATTCATGACATCTTTGACGAATTAATTAGCCAACATTACTTAATTCGCGTTCACGGAAAGGGAACTTTTGTCCGCAAACCCGAACAAAATCGAGTTGCTTTAGGAGTACTAAATGAATCAAAAAATGCCAGCTTTACCTCTTTAGTTCGTAACTTTGGTATTGAAATTTCCAATAAATGCTTAGGCACAGGTATAATCAAAAACAGAAAATACTTTGCAGATAAACTTGGACTTTCTGAAGAAGATGAAATATACGGTATTCATCGAATTCGTCTTGGAAACAAGGAACCTCTTGCAATTGAGTTTACCTATGTTCCTATTCATTTTTTTTCAGATATCGATAATTACAATTTTGAGCACATATCGCTTTATGATTATATGAAATCCAAAAATCATTTGCCTGTAAAATTTAATGAGACAATGGTGATGGTAGAAGCAGGCGAAAAACTTCAAAAGCACCTTCATCTTCCAAGTGCCACCTCTATCGTCAACTATATTGAATTCATAGGATACGATGAAAATGGTAATTTAGTTGAATATACAGAAAGTTATTCACGCCCTGATAAACTTGAAGTGCGCTTTGTCACAAATGATATCTAAATTTACTTTAATTTTACCATTTAGTATGTGTATGCACCATAAACAAAACAAGATAGAATATACACAAAATAATACTTTTGTTAGGGGCGGGGAAAATTGACCACCTAAAGCCGCTTAGAATTAACCATTTTTAGTCGGATAGAAAAGTCATTGTATTTTTCTCTTCATGTTCTAAAATGATGTATGCCAATGCATCAGTAGAAATCACAATGGAAGAAAAACACAATGACTTAACTGAAATAATAGCACATCACTTCACAATTTTTACATTTCTTTAGTAAGCGCCCAATATTAATGCGTTCAGATACAAAATTACCCCAGCCCTTTGCGGGTTGGAGTAATTCACTATAATTCACATGCGATTTTTGATAGATTGGAGTTTTTCACTCCAAGGTGCCAGATCTGCAAGCTGTTCATCGGTCATATCTTTATCTGGCCGGTGCTCCAGCAGAAATTTAAGATATCCATAAATATTCAGCCCATGTGCTTTTGCCATCGTATACGGTAAACCATGAGTACTGGCTCATTTTTTGACCGCC
>NZ_HF998991.1:26668-29489 GCF_000433815.1 Blautia sp. CAG:257 | reverse complement strand
CATTTATGTTTAAATTACATTTTGCGGAAACTCAAGTACCGGTTATAAAATATCCTAAAATATAACAGGGGATGCTGAAGTTTCCTTACAGCACCCCCACAAAATCTTTTCAAAAGCGATCAGCCCTTTACCGCTCCGGCTACCACGCCTTCGATAATATATTTCTGGCATACAAGATATACAATAATGATCGGAATGATATCAATCATGATACTTGCCATCATAGGTCCCATCTGTACATGTCCAAAGCTGCCTCTGAAATACTGGACTGCCATGGGAATGGTACGATACTGCTTGATATCAAGAACAAGCGTAGGCAGAAGGTAGTCATTCCATACCCACATCAGTTCAAGGATTGCAGTGGAAATAATGGTTGGTTTCAAAATTGGTATCAGAATCTGGAAATATACCTGCAGAGGACTGCAGCCGTCAATAAGCGCCGCCTCCTCAATTTCCAGCGGAATTCCTTTTACAAAGCCTGTAAACATAAACACAGCCAGCCCTGCTCCAAATCCCAGGTAAATAATGCAGATACTGTACGGACTGTTCAGTTTCAGGGTATCTGCTGTCTTTGCCAGAGTAAACATTACCATCTGGAAAGGAACTACCATACTGAACACACACAGGTAATAAAACAGCTTGGAAAGCTTTCCGTTTACACGGACAATATACCATGCGCACATGGAACAGCACAAGAGGATCAAAACTACTGACATCACTGAAATCACAAGACTGTACCAGAAAGATTTCAGGAAATCCATCTGTGTTACGCTGGCAACAAAGTTTGACAGACCATTCCAGGTTTCTTTGTTTGGAATACTGAAAACCGTAGATGTGGTAATTGCTGATTCCTTTTTTAATGAGTTAAAAAGAATCAGAACAATGGGATACATCCACAAAATAGAGATGACTGCCAGGATAATGGTAGCTACAGGATTCTTTTTCTTATTTTCCATTACTGCTGCACCTCCTTGGATGATGTTGCTTTAAGCTGGATCAGTGCAATGGCTACTACAAGGATAAAAAATACAACTGCCTTTGCCTGTCCGATTCCTTTCCACATAGGTCCGCTGCGGGCATAAAAGGTATCGTAGATATTCAGTGCAAGAAGCTGTGACTGCTTGCCCGGCGCGCCTCCTGTCAGAGACAGGTTCTGGTCAAACATCTTGAAGCCGTTTGTCAGAGTCAGGAAGGTACAGATTGTTACAGAAGGCATGATCATAGGTATTTTGATCTTAAAAAGAATCTGCCTGGAAGTTGCACCGTCAATCTGAGCCGCTTCAATAAGATCCGGCGATACATTGTTAAGTCCTGCCACATAAATGATCATCATATATCCGATCTGCTGCCACATCAGAAGGAGCAGCATTCCGATAAACCCGTTTTTGGCGGAAAGTGCAAGCAGGGGCTGTCCCCACATAGAAAGAAGTCCGTTCAAAAGCGTCTGCCATATGTATCCAAGTACAATACCGCCGATCAGGTTTGGCATAAAAAATACCGTACGGAAAACATTGGTTCCTCTGAATCCCTTTGTCAGCGCCAGAGCAATAGAAAATGCCAGCACATTGATCAGAATACTGGAAACAAAAGCAAATATTACAGTCAGCCAGAACGAATGGCTGAAGGTTTTATCCAGAAGCAGTTTGGAATAATTGGCAAGTCCTACAAAGGTTACGTCCTGTACAGTTGTAAATTTGCAGAATGAAAGATAAATTCCCCATATAAACGGCCAGAGAAATCCGATTATAAAAGCGGCCAGTGTAGGCAGTACAAAAACCGGCCACCATTTTTTGATTGTTTTTCCTACCATCTTGTTCTCCTCTTTCCCTTATACGCAGAAAGGGGGCTGCCGCATGTTCTCGTTCCCGGTGGAGGTTCCGCCAGGAGCGGGTTTGCAGCGCCCCCTTTCCAGTTACATTTTGTTCAATACGATTATTCGGTCAGAGCTTTTTCCATTGCCCAGTTGTCAACAAATGCGCTTACAACATCGTCCCAGGAGCCGGTTTCTGCCGCATAAGCAGTCAGTGCGGTTCCCACACCATTTTTCCATTCCTCAGACGGCATGGTTGTAAAGTTCCATGATATAGGAGTAAGTCCTGCTTCTGTATTTTCAAGATCCTGTTTTACAAATACATTGGTAGGAGCAACTGCTGTTTTGAAAGGAATTGTGAATCCCATATCTTCTGCCATGGATTTTGTACCTGTCTCAGAAGTTACACACCAGTTCATAAAATCAAGAGTTGCCTGAATATCTTCTTCAGAAGCATTTTTATTTACGCACCAGTAGTTCTCTGTACCTGTAGCAAGACCCTGATTTTCATCATCCACACCAAAGTAGATCGGAATCATTGCAAGCTCTTCATCGCTGAAGGTTTTTGCAAGCTCTGCATACTCCCAGGAGCCATTCTGATAGAATACTGCTTCGCTGTTTACAAACTCGTTTCTGGAGTCGTCTGCTGTTTTGGCAGAAAGCTCTGCACGATCACAGGTGGAATCTGTAATGTAAAGGTCGAACAGATTCTTGTAATTTTCAAGGTAAGTACCTTTCAGTTCAGCTGCATCATCTACACCCTCGTCTTTATACTCATAATAGATCGGAAGGTTTGCAAGATGTGTCTTGAATCTCCAGTCAGAGGAAGCGTCCATACCAGCGGAAGTAAAGGCACCTTTGATTCCCAGTTCATCTTTCTTACTCTGGATATCATCCGCAACTGCCTTTAACTGGTCATAGCTCTTAATATCATCCAGTGTATAACCTGCTTTTTCAAGAAGAGTTTTGTTTACGATCAGACCATAGGATTCGATTACATATGCGATTCCC
>NZ_HF998991.1:0-26542 GCF_000433815.1 Blautia sp. CAG:257 | reverse complement strand
TTCCAGTTCTTAAGGCCAACAGGACCGTTTACCTGGAAAAGGGTAGGAGCATCACTTTTTGCCATTTCAGACTGAAGTGTTGTCTCGTACTGGCCGGATGCTGCTGTAACAACTGTTACTTCTGTTCCTGTTTCCTCTGTGTACGCTTTTGCCAGATTCTGCCATGCTTCATCAGCCTCCGGTTTAAAGTTCAGATAATATACTTTTCCTTCGCCTTCTGCCATAACAGGAACTGCCGGAATCATTGTCGCTGCCATCAGTGCAGCCATACCCATTGCTGTAAGTTTTTTCATTTTCATGTGATATCCTCTCCTTTTCTATAAAATACAGCTAAACATGTTACCCGTTTGATTTAACCTGTTTTTATTATAGAATTGAGAATACAATTCTTCCATGATAAAAATTCAAGAAATATGTTTGTTTTTCATGATATTTAAAAATATCAATATTTCTGTATCAGATCATTCCTCTTCTGATTCTTTTTCTGCCTGTTTTCTGTAATATTCTTCTGCATCTGAAACAACCGGTTCTGAATCTTCCTGCCTGGAACCTGCTGTTTCCGGATCTTCCTGCTCCTCCTTTTTTTCTGATTTCTGTTCTAAAACTGTTCTTCGGTCACTCCATGCGGTATACTCCGGTTCCTTTTCTGTGTCTCTGTCGGCTTCCGGTTCTTCTGCTTTTACCTCAGCTTCTTTTATCTCAGCTTCTTTCATCTGCTCCACAGCTTCTTCCACAGCCTCTTCAGCCTTTTTCATTCCCCGGCGGATCAGTACAAGAAAGACAAAATCCACCACACCGTTTGCCAGCATTACACCTCCAGCAAAAATCACTGTATATTTGATCATGGTAAAGGGATTAATAACCATGGCAATACCAAATCCTATAAAAATAAGACTTCCGATCAGAAGGATTTTCCATTCCCCTCTTCCTGCTTTTTTCAGGCGCAGGCTTCCTTTCAGTACCCACACGGAATCTACAAGCACAAAGGTTCCAAGGAGAACCGGAAGAAGCTTAACCACGATCTGCGGATTGTAAAAAAGAAAGATCCCGATCACCAGAAGCATTCCCCCTGAAAGCAGATCCAGAAGTGTGGCGTTCATTTTCTCCAGCACATAGATCAGAATATGGTAAATTCCTGCCAGTATCAGAAGAATCCCAAACACAAATTTACAGATTGCATTTACCGCGTCCACAGGCATCAGCACAAAGCACAGACCAAGGAGCGTGTACAGAAGTGAGGTTACAAGCTGTCCCTTTAAAATCCTGTTAATTTTATTCCACATTAAATTCAGCCTCCTTTCATCCAATGGCTCCTTATCAACTGCCCGGTTCTGCTTTTTTCAGATTTTTTGTATTTTTTTCCACCATTTTACGGGGAACCATGATCTGATGTCCACAGCCGATACACTTCAGTCTGAAATCCGCGCCTACACGCAGGATCTCCCAGTTTCTGCTTCCGCAGGGATGACCTTTTTTCAGTGTCACAACATCTCCTACCTCATAGATATAACCCATCTGCTATTCTCCTTTTACTTTGATCTGTGAAAAAACCTGTCCGATCGGCTCTTTGATCAGAAGATCCGCGCTGCGGTCTCTTGGTGTGGGAGCCTTATTGATCACAATCAGACATTCTCCCCTGAAATAATCGATCAGGCTGGCAGCCGGATAAACGGCAAGAGACGTACCTCCTATGATCAAAACCTGCGCCTGGGAAATTGCACGCACAGAATCTGTCAGGGTCTGCTGATCAAGGCCTTCCTCATAAAGCACTACATCCGGCTTGACGATCCCCCCACATTCACAGTGAGGTACGCCGGTACTGTTTTTTATGTAAGAAAAATCATAAAATTTTCCACATTTCATACAGTAATTCCGGTACACGCTTCCGTGAAGCTCCATAACTCTTCTGCTTCCTGCCATCTGATGAAGATTATCTATATTCTGTGTGATCACCGCTTTCAGCTTGCCGGCTTTTTCAAGCTCTGCCAGCTTCAGATGCGCTCCATTTGGCTTTGCTGTATCACACAACATTTTATCTCTGTAAAATTTATAAAATTCTTCCGGGCGTCTCATAAAAAACGTATGACTTAAAATCGTTTCCGGCGGAAAATCATATTTCTGATTATAAAGACCATCTACAGACCGAAAATCCGGTATGCCGCTCTCTGTGGAAACACCTGCGCCGCCAAAAAATACAAGATTATCGTATCTGTCTACTATTTCCTGCAGTTTTTCAATACTGTTCTGCATAGCTTTCGCCTTCCCTTCTGCCTGTTCAGCCTGCCGGTTCTACATTCACCTGTTTTCCCTGCACAACAAATCTGGTCGCTTCATTTCCTGTACAGGTGGAAAGTGTAACAATTTTGTCCTTGACCGTAAGCTCAGTGGCTTCTGTTTTAATCTCTGAATATCCCTGAATCGTATTCAGGTAATTCTGGTATTCTTCCCCCGGTCCCTTAAACAGGGTATAGGTATCACTGTTTACTCCTGTTGTATATGCAGAAATAATTTCATAGCGGTAATTTTTTTCCGGGGTAAGGATCCAGAAATATTTACTTTTTTCATAGGTGGACTGATCCTCTGTAAATTTTTTCAGATTTCCAAACATGGAACCGTTTTTCATATTGTGACCATATATTAATGTGTTGCAGTCACTGAAGTCGCTACTGTTCTCATAGTCCACAAAAATTGTTCCCGCAAAATTGTAATTGTTTTCGTATGTGGTATGAAGATAGGTTTCATTATCATCCCCCTGTACCACAGGATAATTGATATTATCCAGAGCTTCTATATAGATCCAGCCTACCACATCCGGATTTACACTTTTCAGCGTATCAAAATCCACCGATATCGGCGGTTTTGGTCCCGAAACCGCATCCACCAGTTCTTCGTCTTCCGGAGCTCGGTCTGTTACTGCCATCTGCTCAATGTGGTTGTACTCATCTGTTCCTTTTTTGTACTCTGTATAAATATGAAACAGATTATATGCTGCAAAACAAAATACCGCAATTGCAGCGATCAGAGCCAGGGTCAGCAGCAGATCTCCTTTCTTTTTCTTCTTTCGCCTCGGTTGGTTTGTTCTTTGTTTTCCCATAAATCACACTCCTGTATTTTTTATGTTCAGTAAAAAGTTTCTGAGAATTTCCAGCAACCAGCTTTCTCCAGACTATTATAGCACATCTGAGCTTTGTTCTGTAGAACAAAGACAACAGTTTTTATGTATCGTATTCTAAAATAAAAAGAGTGCCCTTCTCAGACACTCTGATTCTGTAACAGGAAAAGAACTTAAACCTCCTTCCCCTGATTATTGTTTTTTATTTCTTCTGATATTAGAAGTTATTGCCGATGTGGGGCACACTTTTATACACTGACCACAGCGGATACATTCCATATGATTCGGGCTTTTTGAGGGATCCACCTGCATTTTGCATATCTTTGCGCAGGCTCCGCAGTGTGTACAGGCTTCCTGATCCACTCTGTATCGGAATACAGAAATCGGCTGAAACAATGAATACACTGCTCCCAAAGGGCAGATATATTTACAGAACGGCCGGTAAATAATGACAGAAAGAATAATGATCACTGCCAGAAGCAGATTTTTCCATGCATAAAGCCATCCTATTGCGCTCCGCATTCCCTGATTAAGAAGCACCAGAGGAACGCCGCCCTCCAGAGTTCCTGCCGGACAGATCAGCTTGCAGAAAAACGGCGCCCCCTGCCCCAGAAGATCCACCACAAACATGGGCATCAAAATCACAAAAACAATAAAGATCCCATACTTCAGCTTACGAAGAAGCCTGTCTCCCCGGAAGGTGCTGATTTTTTTTGGAAAGGGAATTTTGTGAAGCAGATCCTGGATCAGCCCAAAGGGGCAAAGCCAGCCGCATACAAATCTGCCGAGAAGCGCTCCCACAAACATCAGGAAACCAGCCACATAAAACGCCAGTTTAAAATTCCAGCTTCCCACCACTGCCTGCATCGCCCCTATGGGACAGGCCCCCAGAGCCCCGGGACAGGAATAACAGTTCAGTCCCGGAACACAGAGATTTTTAAGTTTTCCCTGATAGATTTTTCCTTTTGCAAAACCCACCAGATAGCTGTTTGTCAGGAAAGCCCAGAGGATCTGTACTCTGTGGCGTCCCCATTCGTTTGTACGTTTTTTCTTATCCAATGCCAATACACTCCATGCATATATTTACTGCCTTTTCAAGAACAACCGCCATTTCTCCCCGCCAGATGCCGAATACCATAAACGCGGCTCCCAGGATCAGAATGGCAATGCCCAGAAAAAAAGCGGTTCTCTCTGAAATTCTCACAGAAAAAGACTGTTTTTTATTTTTTCTCTCCATCTTCCTTCTCCTGATCTGTCTTAAGACCTTCCAGCTCCGTATTTACAATCTCTTCCCACTCTTCCAGACTGCGGCTTCCACTGTAGGTTTCTCCTACAATATTGCCGTTTTTGTCCACAAAAAATGTTTCCGGAAATGCCTGTACATAAGCCAGACGTCCGTTCATATATCCGGAGTCCGGAAGAAGGAACGGATATTCTGCCTTTGTCTTCTCTGCAAGGATCTGAGCCTTTTTAATCCCCTCTTCATCTTTTTCGGTTCCCTTTACCGCATCCATTACAATGCCGATCACCTGAACTCCTTTGTCCTTCATCTTTTCATCAAGCTCCGCCAGATAAGGAATTTCATTCACACATGGACCGCACCAGGTAGCAAATACATTGACCATGGTAAGATCTGCCTCCTGGAAAACAGCTTCTGTATACTCTTCTCCGTTAATATCCTCTGTAGTAAAGCTTCCCACAGAGTCGCCTTCTCCCATTTCTTCTTCATTATAAGAAACCATTCTGGTTATTTCTGTTTCTATTTTTTTCAGGGATGCAGTCAGAGCTTTATCTGCATCTTTATTCATACTGAGATAATAAATATAATCTCCGTCCTCACTGACACCTATTTTTTCATGCTCTGTACAGCCGGTAAGCTCGTCCAGCTTTTTTTCCAGGTCTTTATGGTAGGTTCCGAGAGCGCCTATTCGGGAAAGCCCTTCTTTCCACTGTGCATATCCGTCTCCCGATTTATCAACCTCCGCCTCTCTCTGCTCTTCCGTCATAGTGCTCCAGCTTACCTGCCCGTATTTCAGTTTACTGCCATCCTCCGTAAGCTCTGCATCCGGAAGCATAACCACCTCTTTGCTTTCCATTTTCTTCAGAAGTTCCTCCGGAAGCTGAAAGGACAGTCCCATGTCCGCATAAGAATAGCTTTCCTGTGGCTGAAGAACATAATCCGAAGGGCGCACCGTTCCCTCAGCGGCAGCCTCCGTCTGCTGCTCCTGTGCTTTTTCGTCTGTTTTCTGTTTCTCTTCCTTTTTTCCGGAGGCTGCCCACACCTGAGCCGGGGCAGTCCATCCCCCGGATAAAGTTCCCACAGCAAGAACCCCCGCCATCATCCACGCACAAAAATTTTTATCTATCTTTCTCATTCTGAAATGACTCCTCTCATTTTTTGTATTATCATACTATACGAAACAGAGTCATCTGTAAAGAAAGATTTTAAAAAACCCCGCAGTCTGAGGCTGCGGGGTTCTCTCTGTCTGATATTTATTTTGTTTAGTTACCGGAACATCCGTGTTTGTTTTCTCCACAATGATGTTCTCCACAGGAATGTTCATGCTCATGGTGAGAGCAGTGAACTGCCGGGTTGTAATTAAGATTTCCAGCAAGATAAGCCTCTACAGCCTCGTCTGCTGATCCGGAAACACCTCCGAAAAGTTTAATTCCCATTTCTGCCAGTGCATTCTGAGCGCCTCCGCCAATTCCGCCGCAGATCAGGGCGTCAACCTTTGCCTGAGTAAGAAAACCGGCCAGCGCGCCATGTCCCTGTCCATTAGTATCAACTACCTGACTTCCTGTTACTTTACCGTCCTCAACATCATAAAGCTTAAACTGCTCTGTGTGTCCAAAATGCTGAAAAATCTGTCCATTTTCGTAAGTTACTGCGATTCTCATTGTAAATTCCCCTTTCATCCTTATAATTGATTCACAGCCGGTCTCTTCAGACCTTCCACAATCTGTATTGCAGCAAAAATCTGCCGTACCGTCACAAAACCGATAATTGCCTCCGGAAATCTCAAGCGCCTTGCCGTTCACTATACTGTCTGCAATCTTATAGCGCGCAGATTCATACAGTTCTGTCACTGTAGTTCTTGAAATATCCATCTGTCTGGCACATTGTTCATGTGTACATTTCTGAAGATCGATCAGGCGAATTGCTTCATATTCATCAAGTGTCAGGCAGGTTCTCTCTCCAGTGCTGATTCCCTCCGGAATGAAACTGTCATACGCCGGTTCCGCACATATTCGCCTGCATCTTGTTGGCCTTGCCATGAAATCACCTCGTTTTCATTATCGACATATGTCGGTAATTCATATTATAACGCTGTTTATATGAAAATACAAGTAGGTTTTTATTTTTCACTTACTTTTTTAATATACCTTTATTAAAAAATCAGGGACCTCTTTTTATGTTTACGCTAAAAATTCAGCTTTTCAAGATGCGGCCTGGTTTGTAGGCAAATTTTATATGTATCCCAACATATTCTTTAAATCTATTTTCTCCTCTCTACTTTCATATTGAACTTTTGAACTTTCTGTGATATACTCTCTTTATTAAATTGAACTTTATATATCACAAGCTAAAATTGAACTTTTGTATTTTCCAGGAGGTACAGACCATGCCAAAAGAATCGTTTGCCGACAGACTCCGGGCTGCAATGGAAAAACAGAATATGAAACAAGTGGATCTGGTCCGGGCTGCTGCTTCTGCAGGAGTGAAGCTTGGCAAAAGCCATGTCAGCCAGTATGTCAGTGGAAAAACTGTTCCCCGCACAGATATCCTGAATTTTCTGGCGCAGACTCTCCACACCGATTCCGAATGGCTGCTGGGTCACGATCAGGACAGCGCCTTTTCCGAATTCAGTACTGCCGGATTTCAGGCAGATGCCAGAAAAAAATCCGCTTTTTCACAGACTGCCGAATCAGCTGTGGCCCCCCCGGCTTCATCAGCTGCTTATTCTGAACCATCCCGGTCTGAATCTGGTTCAGCCGGAACAAACACATACTCTACAGGAGGAATAACAATGCGCGAATTTAAAAAATCTTCAAAGCTTGATAATGTTTTATACGATGTAAGAGGTCCCGTTGTAGAAGAGGCCGGAAGAATGGAGGAGGCCGGCACTCACGTTCTGAAATTAAATATCGGAAACCCGGCTCCTTTCGGGTTCCGCACACCGGATGAGGTTATTTACGATATGCGTCAGCAGCTTACCGAATGCGAAGGCTACTCTGATGCCAAAGGACTTTTTTCCGCGAGAAAAGCCATTATGCAGTATGCTCAGTTAAAGCATATTCCCAATATTTCTATTGGAGATATCTATACGGGCAACGGTGTCAGCGAACTGATCAATCTTTCCATGTCCGCACTTCTGGACAATGGAGATGAGATCCTGATTCCTTCTCCTGACTATCCGCTGTGGACAGCCTGCGCCACTCTGGCAGGAGGAAAAGCGGTCCACTATATCTGTGATGAACAGTCCGAATGGTATCCGGATCTTAACGATATTGAAAAAAAAATCACTGATCGGACAAAAGCTATTGTTATCATCAATCCCAATAACCCTACAGGCGCCCTTTATCCTGAAGAGATCCTTCAGAAAATTGTTGATATTGCAAGACGTCATCAGCTTATTATTTTTTCTGATGAAATTTATGACCGCCTTGTTATGGACGGAGAAAAGCATATTTCGATTGCTTCCCTTGCGTCGGATCTTTTCTGTGTTACCTTCAGCGGTCTTTCCAAGTCTCATATGATCGCAGGCTATCGTATTGGCTGGATGATCCTAAGCGGAAATAAAAAACATGTAAAGGATTATATTGAGGGCATCAATATGCTGTCCAACATGCGTCTGTGCTCCAATGTACCTGCCCAGTCCATTGTACAGACTGCACTTGGCGGTCATCAGAGTGTAAACGATTATATTGTTCCCGGCGGAAGGATTTATGAACAGAGAGAATTTATTTATAAAGCCCTTACTGATATCCCGGGAATTACCGCAGTGAAACCCAAGGCAGCATTTTATATTTTCCCGAAAATTGATACGAAAAAATTCAACATCACAGATGATGAGAAATTTGCCCTGGATCTTCTCCGTGAGAAAAAAATCCTTCTGATCCACGGCGGCGGCTTTAACTGGAAGGAACCGGATCATTTCCGTGTTGTATATCTGCCCCGTGTAGAGGTTCTGGAAAAAGCAGCCAGAAACATTGCCGACTTCCTGAGAACTTATCAGCAAAATTAAACTGAAGCCTCTTTTCCCTCAGTTTTATCAACTGCGCTGAACTGTCCCATATTTTATACTCTTTATCGTCAGCACGATCCTTGTTTGCAATACTGTCCAAAAAACTATGAATGGGACTGTATTCCAAATAGTACAGTTGCGCCTATTCCTGTAACACTCAAATAAAAATTCCGGCGGAAGCTTCGTGTATCTTACAGAAAAAATCTTTTCTCTGTAAGATGTACGGATAACTTCCACCGGAATTTTATCATTTTCTACTATAAATAAAGCAATACAGTTTTTGTGTTTTCCTTCCCGGACATGTGATATTCACCTGAAATCCTTTTTCAGCCTACGCCAAAATCAGTGATCTCATACAGCACTTCCACATCAGGATCATCCAGAAGCCACTGATACTCTTCCATAAACCAGCGCACAAGCTCCTCGTCTCTCTTGATGGGAGTGGAATTATTATTAAAAACATTTACCGTTCCATGATTAAAATATTTTTTTAACCAGACGATATCATTTCGGATCATTTCCTTTGTCTGTCCCTGGATTCCAACCATCAGGCAGATAGAATCAAAGTATTCCGCAGCCTCCATAGGTGTCTTGAAGTCCGCATGTTTGTTCAGAACCTTTTCCCGGAAATCATAATCAAAGGTCTCCACACCCATCTTGTAGGTAACAGGAATTCCAAAATAATCCCGCATTTCCTGAAGTCGTTTACGATAGATCCAATGACTTTCAAAAATCAGCCTTTTTATATTTTTCAGCCGGACTACTGTGCGGATATCCTCCAGCGTTTCCTTTGGAAGTTCAAAACAGCTTCCTGAGTTGATTACCTCAAGAACGCCAAACTCTCCAGTGATTTCCTTTAAAGCTTCCCGGTTTTCTCTGACCATTTCCGCCTCGTCCCTTCCGTTATCCTCAATGTAATCACAGAAGGTACATTTTCCCCACACGCAGGGAAATGCTCTGAGAAGTACGATCTCTCTTTTATTTTTATCTGTTATTCTGCTATATCGTTCCATTATTATTTATCCTTCCTGAAAGCTTTGCTACCATTCCTCCGCCCATTGCCGTTATCAACGCGCTTACGGCAAAAACAGAAATACATCTGTCAGCATAGTCTGTGAGAAACTGAACTGTAAAAATACTTCCTGTCAGTCCCAGAGGTGTTTTGGAAAGCATCTGTACAAGAATAGATGACCCTGATGAGGTTACCCCTCCAAATAAAACCGCATTGATCAAAGCGCTCACAATGGTTCCCGGAACTGAGATCACAGCTGCAGCCAGGAAAATCCTACCTTTTTTTACTGACATTTTCTGAAATACAAGGCCACTTAAGAATCCTGTCACAATTCCTACAGGAGCAAAATACAAAGAGTAAATATCTACAGTCATTCCCATAAAAATACCGCTTAAAATATTGGGGATCATTCCAAACCACGGTCCCAGAACCGCGCCTACAAAAATTGTTCCAATACTGTCCAAATATACGGGAAGCTTCAAGAACAATGCGATCTGTCCTCCTACAATATTAACGCCCACAGCCAGCGCCACAAGACAAATCTGATAAGTAGTTATTTTTTTGTTTTCAATTTTCATACTTTCATCCTCCTACAATTCATCCAGAAGATCCAGTTCTTCTTCTCTGTATCTGCTTCCATCATTTTTTTTCAAAATTCTTGAAAGGAAAAGCTTTATAAATTGCTTTCCGTCAGTTTCTGTAAGAATATGGCTGTTCGGTTCTTTTTTCCAGAAATTCATAGAATCTACCACTGTCTGTCCAATGCTGATTCCCTCTGTCTCCACTGCCGTAAAGCTGTCAAAACCTGTGCACATATCCCGGTCTGTAAAATACGCTACAGCCAGAGGATCATTGATCACACAGCCAATGATACCCTCGTATTCCCAGTGAAAATCCATATAAAAACCTGTGATCCTGCGGATAAACTCTCCTGTTTTCGGATCAAGCCGACAGATATATTCCAGAATATTCGGCGTCAGGACGATCTTTCGGGTTACATCAAGTCCGATCATGTGGATTTTTTTGCCGGCCTTTGCAAAAGCGTCATAGCATGCTGCTGCTCCATGAGGGTCGCACCAGTAATTATATTCTGCAACCGGAGAACAGTTTCCGTGGCTTTTGAAGCTTCCTCCCATAGAAACAAGTTCCTCCACCTGTTTCATAAGATCAGGGCGTTTCAGAAACAGCTTTGCCAGATTTGTCATGGGACCAAGAGCAATAATGGATATTTTTTCCTTTTCCAGAAGTTCTTCCAGAAACTGTACGGCATCCTTATCCTGCTTCGGATAAGAAACTGCAGGATAAAAGCTTTCTCCCATGCCGTCCCTCCCGTGAGTGTCCATGGCATCTATATATTCCCGTTTAAGGGGAACCGCCTCTCCTTTATATATAGGAATTTCTGTACGTCCCATCCAGGCAAGTACCTTTGCCGCATTTTCCGTTCCCATATCAACAGGAACGTTTCCGGAAACCGTTGTTATCCCTGCAATATCCAGCTCCGGTGAAGCAAGCGCCAGCATCAGCGCAAGGGAATCATCAATTCCCGGATCACAGTCAATTACAATTCTGCACATAAAAAAATCCTCCTTTCGACAGCTTTTTCCATAAAAGTAAAATCCTCCGCAGAAAAAGGCATCATCAAAAGAAAGATACCTGAAAGAACCTAGTTTTTTATACTGGGAGGGTTTCGAACCAGTTTATTCAATTAAAATAAGCATCAGCTCCGGAAATGCTCTTCCGGATACTGATGCCAGTATAGCAGATGAAGAAAAGAAATGCAACGAAAAATTCTTATTTAAGTCTTCTCTGGTTTTTTCCCCGTGTACTGAGTAAAACTTATTCAAGCAGTTCCTTCACCATCTCTGAAGTAAATACCACCTGCTTCACATGATCCACCTCGATCCGGTAAAGAGCGTTGGCTGCCAGATGCTCTGCCGCCTGCTCCAGATCGCGTATTCCTGAAGTATCCGCATATCTCTCGATCACTGCGTCAAGGGCTTCACCTTCTATAATACACTCCTCCTGTTCCAGCCCCATTCTCTTTAAGACTTTGGGAAGTGCAAATTTGGAAAAAATCACTTTTTTCTCTTCCGGTGTGTAATCCGGAATCTCGATCACTGCAAAACGGGACATTAAAGGAGCACTGATCTGAGATTTGTCATTGGCTGTTGCAATGGGATAAACGCCGGATGTTGGAACCATACATTCCATATAGTTATCTGTAAATCCAAGATTGTCCAGAAGGGTCAGAAGTACGTCCGCCGGATTTCCGTTTCCCTTTCCCGCTGCAGCCTTGTCAAGCTCGTTGATAATAAACACAAGATTCGACTCCCCGGCCATGGAAAACGCCTCCAGGATAATTCCCGGCTTTGCATTTGCATAAACCCTTGAACTTCCGGTAAGCTGCTCAGGGTCGTTGATGGAACTCATATCAAGAGTTGTCCACGGCAGCTTCAGGATTTTTGCCACCGCATAGGCAATCTGAGATTTACCTGTTCCCGCAGGTCCCACAAGAAGAAGTCCGTAAGCCGGAAGGGTATGGGTACGGTTGATCTGAATAATCGTCTCAATAATGCGCTGCTTTACCTTTTCCATTCCGTAAAGGGTTTCGTCCAGGATCCTTCTGGCTTCTTTCGGGTCAATGGACTCAAAATAATTATTTTTCCACTGAATATTCATCATAATGGAAAGGGCTCTCTGTGCATGGCGGCGTTCCTCCTGAGAAACCTCTGCGGAACGGGCCACTGCAAGATTTCTTCTTGCCCAGAGACGGATATTATCAGGCAGAGTACGGCCTGCGCAGGTCATAAAATCCGTAATACTCTGAATACTGGTAAGCTTCATCTCATCTCCATCCTCTGCCTCTTCCTCATCTGAGGCAGTCTCCGCAGGCGCACTGCTGGCAAAAAGACGTTCAATCATAAACTGAAGGAAACCGTCCTCTGCTGAAAGCTTTGTTCCTCCTCCGAAGGCGATCTCACGGATTCTGTAAACACTGTATCCTTCCGGACGGTTTTCTCCGGAAAGGCGTACATTGATCCGATTCTCTCCAAGCCATTTGATAAGGCTTACAAAGCGGGCGTCAATTTTCCGTATATCTGCGCTGACAACGCCTCTCTCTTCTTTAAATTCAAAAGAAGTTCTGTGAACCGGATTGGTAAATACTCCACAGGAATGATGAGGCCACTGCTTTTTCTGATTATCCAAAATCAGAATAGGCTTTTCCACAGTCGCCTCAGGTTCTCCGGACAAAAAAGTAGTATACGTACATTCCGGAGCTGTTCCCTTTTCCGGTGTATGATTAAAATCAAAAACTGGCATTTTTCTCCTCCTTTTATACCGTCTGTTTTTTTATTAGATCTGTCAGTATTCCTGCTGCCGCTCCCGCAAAAGTAGGCAGAAGCCATCCAAATCCCGCTTCGTAAGCCGGAAGCATTTTTATCAGAGCAGTCACTCCGGGAATGATGATCCCATTCTGGTCCAGCACAATAAGTACACTGCTGATTCCACATAAAGCAGCTGTCCAGGGATAAATACTTCTGAATCTGCCCACCCACCGATGGACCAGCGCCAGAATGATCAGAAGAATCGCCATAGGATAAATAGCATTCAATACAGGTACAGAATACTGCAGGATCATATCAAGTCCCACATTTGAGATCACCATGGAAACAAAGGCAAACACAAATACCCAGCCTCTGTATCCGATTTTCGGGAAAATACCTGCAAAATATTTTCCGCAGCAGCTAAAAAGCCCCACACAGGTATTAAAGCAGGCAATTACAAAAATCACTGCAAGAATAACCGTTCCCAGCTTTCCAAAAAGAGCTCCTGCCATATCTACCAGAACCTCTGTACCATTGGCCGCGCCGGCAAAGGTGATTCCCGAAATTTTTCCTACATAGGTCAGCATGCCATATACAGCCAGAAGCAGGATACCGGCGATCCATCCTGCTGAAATAGTTTCCCTCACTACCGCCTTTTCCTTTTTTATTCCTTTTGCCTGAATATTTAAAGCCACGATCATGCCAAAATTCAACGCTGCAAGAGTATCCATGGTCTGATATCCATCCAGAAATCCCTGTACTGCCGCGCCTTTCACATAAAGCTGCGCCGGCTCTGCCCCTGCCGCATCCAGTACACTGCTTCCTCCTGCTGCAGTAACTGCTCCTGCAGCGAACAGCACAATGATCAGCACCAGCAGAATCGGCGTAAGTCTTTTTCCAAGATATTCCGTCAGCTTCTCAGGATGCATGGCAACAGCCGTGGCAGCCCCGAAAAATACTAATGAATAAAGAAGCTGAGGCAGCGCCGCAGAAACGCCCTCCGGCATAAAAGGTACTACTGCCATGGAAAAGGACGTGCTTGCAGTTCTGGGAATTGCAAGACATGGACCGATTGCCAGATACAAAATCATAATATATACAAAAGAAAACCCCGGATGTACTCTGGATGCCAGATGATCCAGACCTCCCGATTTTGTCACTGCGATCACTCCCAGTATGGGAAGACCTACTGCGCTGACCGCAAATCCCAGAAACGCCGTCCAGGTATGTGTCCCTGCCTGGGCTCCCAGAAATGGCGGAAAGATCAGATTTCCTGCCCCAAAAAACATAGAAAACAGGGTAACGCCAATCAGTATTTTATTTTTTAAGCTGAATTTTTCCATTTCCTCTCCTCTCTTTGCAGGTCCTCATTTACGTCCTGCTGATTCCTGTATCATATTATATAGAATTTTGTGTTTTTTTGAAACCTTTTCTTGGATTTTCCTGTGATACCCTGAAATTTTTTTTGCAACAACTTATTCATCCCTGCAAGCCGCAGCAAAATCCCCCATTTTTCTACAAGGATCGCATGGGTACTGTAATAAGGCTGAACTGTAATATCGTACAGAAAAATATACAATTTAATCTCTTCGGATATCTTGCATTTGCAGATATTACGGGTGTATTCTGATACAAAAGAACTGACAGCGCTTTTGGTCAGTTCCATGTGTCAGTATTTTACGGAAGGATCCCTCATATGAAAAAAAGAAAAAACACAACTGTTGTCCGGCCGGTACAGCCAAGACTCTTTGTCAATAAAAAACTGGCTGCACTTCTGATCCCGCTGGCCCTTGACCAGCTTCTGAATTCCTTTATGGGAACCGTCGATACTCTTGTGGTAAGCAATCTGGGCTCTGCTGCCATCTCCGCAGTTTCCCTTGTTGACTCCATTAACGTTCTGGTTGTTCAGGCCTTTTTCGCCCTTGCTTCAGGAGGAACGGTTATCTGCTCTCATTATCTTGGCTGCAAAAAGGAAAACCATGCCAGAGAAGCTGCACGGCAGCTTGTTTTTATCACTTTTATTCTGTCACTGATCATTGCCGGAGCTTGTCTTGTGCTGAACAGACCCATTCTTAAACTGATCTTCGGGGATGTGGAAGCGGCTGTTATGAAAAATGCCAGAATCTATTTCTTTTTTTCCGCTGTCTCCTATCCATTTATTGCCCTTTATGATGACGGATCATCTATTCTCAGAGCTCAGGAAAACAGCCGTCTTCCCATGTTGATCTCTGTCTGGGCAAATGTCCTGAACCTTGTGCTGAATCTTGTTTTTGTATGGGTATTCCACTGGGGTGTGGCCGGCTCAGCCTCTGCCACCATGCTTGCCCGTATATTCAGTATGGCTGTAGTAACTTATAAGCTTCGTAATCCCGGCCTTGAAATTCCTCTGAGAAATTATTTTTCCATCCGGCCCGACTGGAAAGAAATTAAACGTATCCTGCATATCGGTATTCCCTCCGGTGTGGAAAACAGCATGTTCCAGTTTGGAAAGCTTGCCATTCAGTCCACGGTTTCTCTTATGGGAACTGCCGCAATCGCCGCCCAGGGCATGACCAATATCATAGAAAATCTCAACGGAATCCTGGCAATGGGCGTAGGCGTAGGGCTTATGACTGTGGTTGGAGAATCCTTAGGCGCCGGCCGCAGGGAAGAGGCGGTCTACTACATCAAAAAGCTTTGTATTATTTCAGAAATCATTGTGGCAGCTTCCTGCCTTGTAATGTATGCTCTGGTCCGCCCAATCACCCATTTCGGAGGCATGGAGCCTGTCAGTGCAAAAATGTGTATCTTCATGGTAACCTGGATCACGATTGTAAAGCCACTTGTATGGGTAATGGCCTTTATTCCTGCCTACGGACTCCGCGCTGCCGGAGATGTAAAATTCAGCATGACTGTTTCTGTGCTTTCCATGTGGCTGTGCCGCGTTACCCTGGCAATGATACTGGCCCGCGTATTCCACATGGGACCTATGGCTGTATGGATCGGTATGTTTACCGACTGGACCATTCGCTGTGTGATCTTTACCATCCGGTTTAAAAATCGAAAATGGCTGAACCATCAGGTAATATAAAATCAGGGCTGCCTTATGCAGCCCCTTTATAATTCATATTAATCCAGCTTAATCCCGGCAAGAGCCTGCGCAAATACGTTGTTTACAGGCTCCTGTGCCTCCTTCTGCTGCTGTCGCAGATATTTCTGCACGTCACGCTTATTCACGCCCGCTCCCTCTTTTTTGCGTCTGGCCTGGAAAGAGGATAATTTTTCTTTATAGCCGCAGGCACAGACAAAGGTTTCTTCTTTGCCCTTCACGATCATTTCCATTCGTTTATGACATTTTGGACAACGGGCGTTGGTAGTTCTGGAAACAGTTTCCCGGTATCCGCATTCTCTGTCCTGGCACACCAGCATTTTACTGTTTTTGCCGTTTACTGCCAAAAGCCGTCTGCCGCAGTCCGGACAGATTTTGTTTGTAATATTGTCATGGCGGAAGGTTCCGCTTCCTGTTTTTATCTCGTCCACGATCTCACAGGTATATTCCCTGATTTCCCTCAGGAAAGCGTCCTGCCGAAGACTTCCTTTTGCAATATCAGACAGCTTCTTTTCCCAGTCCGCCGTAAGCTCCGGTTTTTTCAGATCCTCCGGAACCAGTTCCAGAAGCTGTTTTGCCTTGGAAGTCAGATGGATTTCATTTCCCTTTTTCTCCATCATAAAGCTTTTAAAAAGCTTTTCTATAATATCTGCTCTGGTTGCAACTGTGCCAAGCCCTCCGGTCTCCCCCAGTGTTTTTGCTGCCTGCCGGTCCCCTGTGGACAGATACTTAACCGGGTTTTCCATGGCAGCAAGAAGAGTGGCTTCCGTAAATCTTGCAGGAGGTTTTGTTTTTCCTTCCTTCAGACGGAGAGTTTCTGTTTTAAACTTTTCTCCCTGCTTTCTTACAGGAAGGCTCTGATCCCTGATATCCTGCTCCTCATCTTCATCCTCGTCCCGGTAATCTCCCTCGTAAACCTCTTTCCATCCGGGACTTACCACTGTTTTTCCGCCGGCTGCAAAGCAGAATTCCTCTGCCTCTGCCTCCATGGAGGTCTGCTCATATTCAAACGCCGGATAAAGGACGCTTAAAAACCGCCGCACAACCATATCGTAAATTTTCCGCTCCTCATTTGTCATATGATCAAGCTGTACAAACTGCTCCGTTGGAATGATCGCATGATGATCGCTTACTTTTTTGTCATCCACAAAGCTTCCGTTTACCTGAACCGGTCTGGTAAGCAGCGCTCCTGCCAGCTTCCGGTAAGGACCGGTACCGCAGGCTTTCAGCCTTTCCTTAATGGTGGGAACCACATCCTTCCCGATATATCTGGAATCTGTTCTGGGATAAGTGAGAACCTTGTGATTTTCATAAAGCCGCTGCATAATATTCAGAGTTTCCTTTGCAGAAAATCCGTATTTCTGATTGGCTTCTCTCTGAAGCGTTGTCAGATCATAAAGTCCCGGCGCATATGTTTTCTTCGGCTTTTTGGACACAGAGGTAATAGTAAGCGCTTTGCCTTTTACTTTTTCTATAATTTCTTCTGCCCGTTCTCTGCTGAAAGTACGGAAGCTTCCGCTCTTTCTGTCCTTCCAGGTCCAGGTGATATCCCCTGCATTGACTGTAATGCCAAAATATTCCTTTGGTTTAAAGCTCCTGATCTCCTTCTCCCGCATGGCAATAATGGCAAGAGTGGGAGTCTGCACCCGGCCGCAGGAAAGCTGAGCATTATACTTACAGGTAAGCGCTCTTGTACCATTCATTCCAACCAGCCAGTCTGCCTCTGCTCTTGCAACCGCCGCCCGGTAAAGGTTGTCATAAGCTCTTCCGTCTTTCAGATTGTGAAATCCGTCTTTGATGGCCTTATCCGTAACAGAGGATATCCACAGTCGGCGTATGGGCTTACGGCAGCCGGATTTATCCAGGATCCAGCGGGCAACCAGCTCGCCCTCTCTTCCTGCGTCTGTGGCAATGATAATGTCTCCTATGTCCTTTCGGAAAAGCTGAGTTTTTACTGCATTGTACTGTTTACCTGTCTGGCGGATCACCACAAGCTTCATATGATCCGGCATCATGGGAAGGGTATTCATCTCCCATTTCATATATTTTTTGTCATATTCCTCCGGATCGGCCAGGGTTACAAGATGTCCCAGCGCCCAGGTAACTACATAATCTTTTCCCTCAAGACAGCCGTTTCCCTTCTGGCTGCAATGAAGGACCCTGGCAATATCTCTTGCAACAGAAGGCTTTTCCGCAATTACTAATGATTTCATACAAGTTCCTTTCAGATATTATTTTCAGGCACATCCATGTACCTTTTCCTCTTATCACAAAGGAATTGTAACACAGGAGGAACAAAGAGGACAAGCCCTGTCTATTTCCCCATCTTATATCCGATTCCGCGCACTGTCTCGATCAAATCTCCTGCATCGCCCAGCTTTTGTCTCAAAGTCCGGATATGAACATCCACGGTACGGCTTTCCCCGTCAAATTCATATCCCCAGATCTGATTAAGAAGCTGTGTTCTGGAAAGAACCATTCCGCTGTTTTTCAGAAGAAGACACAGCATCTCATACTCTTTCAGCGTAAGATTTACAGGCTCTTTGTTGACTGTCACCACATGTCTGGACGGGCATACATAAAGGCTTCCGATCCTGTACTCCTCAGCGCCTTTGTCTTCCAGCCTCCGAAGCCGCGCCTTAATACGGGAGATCAGTTCCATCATCCGGAAAGGTTTTGGAATATAGTCATCGGCTCCGCTGTCCAGCCCCATAACCGTATCATACTCGCTTCCCTTTGCAGTCAGCATGATTATAGGAAGCTTCCTGGTATCCGGTCTTGCTCTCAGCTTTTTCAGAATAGAAATCCCATCCTCTTCGGGAAGCATAATGTCCAGAAGAATCAGCGAAGGAACCTCCTTTTCCAGTTCCTTCCAGAATAAGGACGGCTTCGCAAAGCCTTTTGCGTCAAGATCCTGACTTTTTAATGTATATACAACAAGTTCGCGAATACTTTCATCATCTTCTACCAGATAGATCATCTGCATACCTCCGGATTTTCCATTTGATCTCAAGTATAAAAGCCTTTCGTTAAATTTCCGGTACAACCCATGTTAAATTATTGTAAATTCCTGTCGAAAATGCTATGATAACAGAAATAATTTCGGAGGAAGCCATGTATCATTTTATTATCAACCCCAATTCCCGCTCAGGAGCTGGAGCCCGCATCTGGTCCGAGCTTCAGTCTGTGCTGGACAAAAACTATATTCCCTACAAAGCATATTTTACAGAATATCCGGGACATGCCGTAAAGCTTGCCGCTTCTGTATGTTCTTCTGATGCGGCTCCTGCTTCCATCTGCCTTATAGCTGTAGGAGGAGACGGAACGATCCAGGAAGTGCTTTCCGGGATCCCCAGCCTGCGCTCCGTACGTTTTGGCTATATTCCCACCGGATCCGGCAATGATTTCTGCCGGAGTATGCAGCTTCCCCAAAAACCCCTGGATGCACTGAATGCGATTCTGTCAGAAGCTGCCTGTACGCCTATGGACGTGGCAGAATTTACTGCCAATGGACAAAGCTGCCGTTTTGCCATAAGCTGTGGGATCGGTTTTGACGCTGCTGTATGTCATGAAATCAACCGCTCTCCTCTGAAAAAATTCATGAACCGTATTCATCTTGGAAAATTTGCCTATTTACTCATAGGACTGAAACAGCTTCTTCTGCTTCCTCCTGTAGGTATTTCCATTGAAACAGAAAACGGTGAAAAACACTTTTATGAAAAAGTATTTCTCACCGCAGTTATGAACCATAAATATGAGGGCGGAGGCTTCCGGTTCTGCCCTGAAGCTGATTCCCATGACGGATTTCTGGATGTGATCATTGTAGAGGGTATGCGCCGCCCTGCTCTGATCTTCTGTCTTTTTCTTTCTATTTTTGGAAAACATACTGTTTTCCGGGGTGTTCATCAGCTTCGCTGCAAAGCGGTCACTGTGCGCAGCTCAGAGCCCCTTGCCGTACACAAAGACGGGGAATCCGCAGGTATCTGCAAAAAATTTACAGCCTCCCTGGCAAAAGATCCTGTCCAGGTCATCCTGCCCGGCAAATCAATCAGTTAAATCCATAAAATTTCTGGCACAGCTTATAGGCTGCAATAAATGTTTTGCGGCCGCCTTTGCCCGGCAGATTGGATGCGCAGCCCATGATTCCCCAGCGCAGCCTGTGATAGATCCAGCGGTCTTCCTCCCTGATATACTCCAGCAGCTCCTTTTTCTTGTCCAGAGCCTCCTGAGTTTCTGCCCGGATCAGCATTACGGAAGAAATCGTGGTAATAATTTCCAGGTAACTGAGCATGTATTTTCTCAGATGATGATTATTGCATTTACATCTGTGGAACACATCTACCATAATACGGTTTACCCGAAGCTGCTGATCGATTCTTTTTATCATCACAGCCTCATTCACAGACTGGTCCTCACGCCCGATAAAATATCTGTAAAAGTTCACATCAAGATAATACATTTTTTTTACATGCACAAGGGGCTCAAAAGCAAAGATATTATCCACATAAAACGTATGCTTTGGCAGTTCCAGACCACAGTCATGAAGAAGCTTTGTCCTGTAGATCATCGAGTGCATCAGAAGATATTTTCCCTTATGCATATGTACCTTATTCCAGCCAAAAACTTCATTTACAGGAAGACAGTGCCTGTACTGCATAACTCTTTTTCGTTTTGCCCCCTGTTTCTCATAGACAAAATTGCTGATCAGAAGATCCACGGTTTCTGAACCTCTGATAAGCTCTTCCAGGGTTTTCAGAATCTGAGCATACGCCTCTGCATTTACCCAGTCGTCACTGTCCACCACCTTAAAATAAAGACCTGTGGCATTGCGTATTCCTGCGTTTACCGCCTCGCCGTGACCGCCGTTCTCCTGGTGGATCGCTTTTACAATAGTAGGATATTTTTCTGCATATGCGTCTGCGATCTCTGCGGTTCTGTCTGAAGATCCGTCATCCACCACAAGGATTTCCACATCCTCTCCTCCCACCAGCAGGGAATCAATGCATTTTTCCATATACGCCTCTGAATTATAACAGGGGATCGCAATACTTAACAGTTTCATCTTGTTTCCTCCTTCATGTACTTTACATAAGCGCCAAATGCGGCAGGAATTGCATACTGCCTGTCAGACTGCTTTTTATCTGCAAAAATAAGTTTTGAATTTCTGTTTGTTTCCAGAGAAGAAACCCTGATCCGATATCCGGTCATTCTCCATTCAATATGAGAAAAAATATGCTTTGCCGGTTCCAGCTCTTCAATATACAAAGGCTCCAGCTTCATTTTTTCCACAGCTTTTACTGCCTCCTGCGCAGAAAGCGTTCCCTTCACATTTGGAAGTTCATAAAGGCCTGCAAGAAGTCCTTTATCCGGTCTTTTCTGTATGGCAGTCCTCTCCCCGTCCTGGATCACAAGCACCGTTCTGTTTTCTATTCTGCGGGCTTTTTTTGGCGCTTTTACAGGAATTTCCTCTGTTGTATCATGCAGATGCGCCCTGCAAAGCTTCTGTACCGGACACTCCCCGCACTTTGGCTGACCGTTTGGCACACAGACCACAGCTCCCAGTTCCATCAGAGCCTGGTTAAAATCTCCCGGGCAGTCTGAAGGCATGATTTCTTTCAAGGTCTGCTCCATTTTTTTGCGAACCGACTGCTTCATAATATCTTCTCTGCTCTCAGTAATCCTTGACACAACTCTCAGAACATTTCCATCTACAGCAGGAACAGCAATGCCATATGCAATAGAAGCAATGGCTCCTGCCGTATAGCTTCCTATACCCTTTAACGACATGAGCTTCTCATAGGATTCAGGAAGTTTCCCCCCATATTCCTCCACAACTGTACAGGCTGCGGCCTGCATATTTCTCACACGATTATAATAGCCCAGACCTTCCCACAGCTTCATAAGCTTCTTTTCCGGACAGGAAGCCAGAGCCGCCGGATCCGGAAGTTCTGTAATAAACCTTATAAAATACGGCTTAACCGCCTCCACTCTGGTCTGCTGGAGCATGATCTCCGATACCCAGGTATAATAGGCGTTATTCTGATCTCTCCACGGAAGAATCCTTTTATTTTCCCGGTACCATTTAATAAGAGGAGAAACTATCCCACTTAATACTGACGGATTTTCGCTTCCATTCTGACTGACCTTATCAGAACATATATTTTCCATATATGTGTCCGGATCATCCTGATATACAGGAATTCTATTCTCCATCAGGCACCTCCAGATCTATGGAAACCGGATCGCAGATCTCCATAAAATTTTCTCCTACCAGGCAGTCATAAGCCAGAAGCTTTACCCCTGCTTCTGCCGCTTCTCTCAGAACCATTCCAAATTCCGGATGAGTTTTCCAGTTTGGCTGAAAATACCTGACGTCCTTCATCTGGATCACCAGAAGAAGATACGCTTCATATCCGTCTTTCATGCACCGGATCAGTTCCCGCACATGTTTTATCCCTCTTTCTGTAGGCGCATCCGGAAAACGTACAATATTATCCTCTTCCAGCGTTACTCCTTTAACTTCCATAAATGCCTTTCGCACAGGCGACTCAATATAAAGGTCAAATCTGGAATTTCCGTATTTCCTTTCTCTGTACACAGAAATATCCTCCGGAAAAAATCCTCCCTTTAAAAGCCATTCCTCTGCCGCCTTATTAGGCGCCTGGGAATCCATGTTGATCCACCGGCCTTCCTTGCACACGCTGATCAGATCATATCTGGTTTTCCGCGCCGGGTTCTGTCCTTCCTCAAGGATCACCTCATATCCGGGAACCAGAAGCTCCCTGCATCTTCCTGTATTTTTTACATGCACTGTCTCTGTCTGCCCGTCCAGCTCCACATGAGCAACAAAACGATTGGGCCTGTCCAGAAATCTGGCTTTTACCGTATGGCTGTAATTCATCTCTGTAACCTCGTTGCTGTTATCAAGTGGCTCTATTGTATCACATGTTTTTCCCTTTTTCCATTAAAATTCAGATTCCCCGTCACATCTCTTTCCCCATTTTCCCTGTGCTTATAATCACCTGGTGCAATGTAAATTAATTTAATTTCTGTAGTTTCTTTAAATTTCTCAAATTTTTTCATTTCTTAGTTTCTGTTTTGTTCTCCATTCACTACTTCCACTTATAAGGAGGTAGTCTTATGGAAACAATCATATCATTAATACAAAAGCAAAAAGCCGGCGATGTACAGGCTGCACAGGAAATCTGCAGGAGAATGTCTCCTCTTCTGAAAAAATATGCTGCCAAACTTCACTGTATGGAGTATGATGACGCCATGCAGGAACTGTACATCGCATTACTGGAAACCTTACCCTATCTGGATCCGGCAAAAACAGAAGCAGAATGCCTGAATTATATAAAGACAACTGTACATAACCGCTATCGTTTCCTCTGCAGAGGCTGCTTATCTGTACCTCAGTCAGAATCTATTGAAGATTCCATTGATACGCTTTCTGCTCCCTCTTCCTTTGATGAATCCTACTATGATATCTGTAACTATATCAAAGCCTTGCCGGAAAAAGGAATGCGCAGACAAATTATGTCTCTTTTCTTTTTCCAGTATAAAACTGATTCCGAAATCGCAGAACAGCTTCATGTTTCACGCCAGTATGTAAATCGCATCAAAAAACAGATGATCACCGGATATTTCAGTGAAAGATAATGTAATAAGCCTCACAGTTTTCTGTGAGGCTTATCTGATACGGATTTCCATATTTATTTCATCTCTGTATATATTTTCAGCAAAGCATATGCAACTCCCGATATACCGTTCATAAATGCAGGATTCCGGGTTTCCGAAGCATTTAGGTTATCTTCCTGCTCCATCATAAAAATCAATTCCCGGATTTTTTGATTATAAATTTTTCTGAATTCAGGATTTTTATGCTGTTCCAGATATTTCTTCATAATCAGTATACGCCCGGCCAGTCCATGACAAATGCAGATCTTGCCGTCCTCGTTTCCGCAAAACAGACTGTGTGAAGCTCTTTTCATATCTTCTTCTGTGTCATGATTTTCTCTTATTTTTTCAAGCTCCAGACGGGCAAGAAGAATTCCGGGAGCCCCGTGACACCAGGCATTCATTACCTTCTTTTCATCTTCCGGGCTTCTGAGATCCAGCCAGTTTTCCTTTTCCTCTGAGTACAAACTGTTTTCATAATCGCAAAGAGCATTGATTTTCTTCAAATACTCTCTGTTTCCGGTGATCTGGTACAGCGCAGCATAAACCATCAAAAATCCACTGTTTCCATGAGCCATTCCTGCCAGAGGTCTTTCTACACAGGAAAGCTTCCATCCACAGCCATTTTCCATGATCTGTCTGTGTTTCCATAAATTCTTTTCAATTTCAACCGCCACTGTCAGATATTCCTCTGCCGGTTCTGCACATTCTTTTTTTATCTGATACAGCTTCAGCGCAGCGATCGCAGCTCCTGCATTTCCACTTAAAAGATCATAATTCTCATCTTGCGGAAGATATTTTTTTATGGCAGCAAAATGTTTTTCTGCATGATCCAGATATTTCTTCTCCCCTGTTATCTCATATAAAAGCAGAAACGTATATACAACAGAACTTTCTCCGTCAAATACTCCTGTTCTTATGTTACAGCTTTTCACCTGTCCGGTTTCCAGTTCCCGTGTATATACACACATTCTTTTTACAGCAAGTTCAAATATATTTTTGGCTTTTTCATCCTGAAAATATTTTAAATACTCCCCAAGCAGCAGCGCAATTCCCGAAATACCATCATAAAGATACATTCCCGCAGGAACCATTTTCCATAAACCGTTTTCAAAAAACTGCAGGCCTGTCCATCCGGCTCCGTCCTCTGCAATAACTGCCGTATCTACAATCCAGGTAATTATATTTTTTATCTGCTTTGCTGTCTGTGTTTTCTTCACAGCTCCGGAATATGTGTTATAAAAACTGTTTCTGTTTTTTCTCTGCATTGACATAGAAAGCCGGATCAGACCGCACTGATACTGACAATCTTTTTTACCTAAATCTTTCATATGAATCTTCCAGGCTTCATAGGGTGAAACAGGAAAATAGTCTTTCACACTTTTCCCATCTCCGGTGTAAATACAGCGTTCCCTACCCTCTGTATGAAAGCATGGAATATCATTTTCCAGCAAATCCTGTATTTCATAATCATGTATTTTTTTCTGTGTTTCCGTCTCCCCTTCCCTGTGCATTACTTGTAAAAGCTGCGCTCTTCTCTTTCTTTCGCCCACATAATCCGGATGCCAGGAAAGAAACCTGTACATGCTATACTGCTGTGTATGGCGCAAAATCACGCGAGCTCCTGTGTCATAAAAAGCTTCCAGCATCTCTGTTATCGCTTTATCTGTTAATACTTTTTCATACGCAAACCGAAATCCCTGTTCCAGATTTCCTGCATATTCATATGCATTTACGATTTTATCATTTATCTTCAGTGTATTTTCTTTTATTTCAAATTCTACCGGCTGATAATCTATATACATTTCTGACGTTTCTGCTTTTTTTACTGCCGGAACCCGGAAAGGAGTCGCAATTTTGCCTGTATTTACAGCGCTGAGTATAACTGCTTCCTTTCCTGCTCCCCAGGTCAGAACAGGTAAAATTCCTGTATGTAAAACTGATTTTGCCAGAAGTGTTTCTGTTTTTCTCCTTACACTACTTTCTTCTGTTTGTATAATATATCCCGGACAGGTTTCCAGATCTATAATAACCGGATGTTCTCCGTGAGCCATCACATTTTCTCCATGAAGATCTGTAACTCCCAGAGTATAGCCCAGCATTAAGTGGATTCCCATGCGAAAAAAATAACGTCTGACCTCCTCCTCCGTATGGCAGCACTGCCATTCTATATGTTTTTCCCATCCGTAAGTATCTCTTATTAAATATCTCTGTTCTATACAGGAAATTCCTGCTTTTTTACAAAGATATGCATAAATCTCCTGATATCTCTGACTGTTTTGGAGACAGTGAGGCTTGTAATACACCGTGACCCCATTGTCCAGCTCCACTCTGGCAGTCTTTTTCCCTCTGTTGTGAGCATCTCCCATAAAGCTGACTTCACGTATATCCCCAAAGTCCCTTCCATCACAGAATGTTTTTATGATCTGACTGTGATCTGTTTCCAGATGCTCCAGGATTTCATCTGCCAGCTCATAATTACATTGAATTTCCATAAAAAGCAGTCTGGCGAGTTCAGGAAACTCTTTTAAAATCTTATAAACGTTTTCTCTGCAATCCAGCCACTTTTCATGATAAAACCGGTACTGTTCTTCTGGTGTTTTTCCCTGAAGAAATCCCGTTTCTTTTTTTCTGTGAATATCCTGAATCAGTACACGCTCAGCAATTCTCTCAATATTTTGAATTGTCTGCCGACGAATCAGGCCGGAAATACAGTCTGTTTTTTTTATATCTATAGCTTTCCTGTTTTTCAGGTCTTTGATCCCAAGATCAAAGACCTGTCGGCAAAAATTCTGAAACATGTTAACTGCAACATACCAGTGTAACAAATCCTCCACATGTAGACCACGCCATTTCTTCCAATTCAACTGTCAGCTCTAATTTCTGAAGCTCTTCCATCTCTGTTTTAATGTTTCCGTTGTAATTCTGTTTTGTTTCCATTTTGTTTTTCTCCTTTATTGTGTAATTATAATTGATACCTCAAAAAAACCATTTTTATATTCAAAACTGATTTCTCCCTGGTATTTTCCCATAATTCTCCTGACACTTTCCACCCCTAAGCCATGTCTCTCTGTA
>NZ_HF998990.1:11267-65274 GCF_000433815.1 Blautia sp. CAG:257 | reverse complement strand
ATTTATGTTTAAATTACATTTTGCGGAAACTCAAGAAACAACTGCTGTATCCAGACAGCTTTAAAATTTCAAGTCAGCTGTATCCAGACAACTGAAATGAAATTTTAGGATTTACACAGATATGCAAAACTTTCTCGACTTTTTGCTTCGCGGCAAGTATAATTGGCTCATACCTGATACAAAAAATATACAGAAACAGAGGTGATTCCCATATGAATCCAAAACAGATTTAAAAAAATGTACACTGCCTGCTGGACTGGAAGCAAAAAATAACTTTTTTGTTTATTATGCTGATTATGATCCTGTCCTCTGTCTTAACGCAGATCACACCTAAAGCAATCGGCTGGCTGACAGATGATATCCTTTCCCAGGCTCAAATTCATTTTTCCGCAATTTTACCCATCCCGTTTTTTATTCTGATCGTCAATGTTGCCAATGAGATCATAAAAATTATAAGAAGAATCCTTGTGGAAGATATTGCAACAAAAACTGAGAAAAAAGCGCGGGGACTTGTGATCTCTTCCCTGCTGAAAGCTCCTCTGGCATACTTTAAGGAGCATATGACAGGAAATATCCATGGAAGATTAAACCGCTGTCTGGAGGGTACTGTCAAACTGGAAAAGCTTATTTTTATGGACTTCGCTCCAGCCATCTTTAACAGTATCGCAGCTATTGTTGTGATCTTCACCACCCTTCCGGTGAAGCTTGCCGTTCTGATGCTCCTTGTTGTCCCCATTGGAATTGCAATTGTTTTCCGGCAAATTCATACACAAAAAGGAATCCGTGTAGAACTTCTGGAATCAAAAGCCCAAATGGACGGAGCCATTGTTGAACTTTTGAACGGCATAGAAGTGATTCGAATCACAGACAGCAATACCCTGGAGGAAAAAAGATTTACGGATAAATCAGAATATTTAAGAAGCAAAGAAATGAGGCACCATTTACAAATGGCAAAATATGACTGTCTCAAATTTATCAACGAAGTGTTTTTTACTGTTCTGATGATCGGTACTTCCGCCTGGCTGGCAGCACAGGGAAAAATCAGTGTGGGAGCTGTTCTGACCTCCTATCTTTGTTTTTCGCAGCTTATCAAACCTCTGGAAGAGCTTCACAGGATTCTGGACGAACTTTCCGAAAGTCTGATTCTGGCAGAAGACTTTTTCAAAATGGCAGATATTCCTCATGATTTTTCCTATACTGAAATTTCAGAGGTATCTTCTCCCAAAAAGGACAGCCCCTATATGATAGATATCCATAACCTGAATTTTTCCTATCATCATGATGAGAAAAATATTATAAAAAATATGGATCTGTGTATCGAAAAAGGCTCCTTCTGGGGAATTGCCGGCCCCAGCGGCTGCGGAAAATCCTCGCTGATAAAAGCAATCTGCAAGCTGGAAAACTGCAGCGGCTCTGTTTTTATCAACAATACAGACATTGGCACTCTGTCAAGAAAACAGCTGTCTCAGATCATTGCTCTGGTTCCCCAGAATCCATTTTTGATTGCCGGAACTATACTGGAAAATATCTGCTATGGACTGGAACAGCAACCCTCTGATAAAGAAGTGGAAGAGGCCCTTCGCAAGGCAAATCTATACGATTTTGTCAACAGTCTGCCAGAGGGTATAAACACCGTGATCAGCGAAGGCGGAGGCAATCTTTCCGGCGGCCAGAAACAACGGATCGCCATTGCCCGTATTTTTTTAAGGAAACCGAAAATCCTGATTTTGGATGAAGCAACCTCAGCTCTGGACAACACCTCTGAACGTTTTATACAAAACGAAATCGAGCAGCTGAAAAAAGAAAACAACATGACCATCCTATCCATTGCCCACAGACTTACCACCCTGAAAAACTGCGACAACATCATTGTTATGGATCATGGACAGGTGGTACAGTCCGGCAAATATGATACCCTGATAAACCAGGAGGGTATTTTCAGCGATATGTATTATGGAAAATTAAAATAAGATTGTGCTGCTGACTTTTTGTTCTTTCATCTATTGTGTATAACAGAATTGCCCTCACCGCAAAGCAGGTAGATTATGTGAAATAAATGCTGTCCCCATGAAAAACATGCAGACAGCATTTATTTATATATCACATATAATACATGATTGCTTCATAGGGTCTGAGCTGCATGATTTCTTCCACAGAATCTCTGTCATAATTGGAAAGAAGAACTCTGCCCTCTTTAAAAGTAATTTCTTCCGTACAGTCACAGGCAACACTATCTCCGGTAAAATTGGCAAGTACCACTAAGGTTCGGTCTTCTGCCTGTCTCTTATATGCAAAAAATCTCCTGTCCTCTTCAAAGAAAAGCTCAAAATCCCCGGTGCTGATAATCTCATACTCTTTTCTCAGACGAATCAGTTTCTGATAAAAATGAAACACAGAATTCTCGTCCTTCAGCGCTTCTTCCACGTTGATTTCTTTATAGTTGGGATTTACTCCAATCCACGGCTCATGATCCGAAAATCCGGCATTGTCTCCTTCATTCCACTGAATCGGTGTTCTGGCATTGTCTCTGCCTTTTGCATAAATGCCTTTCATAATCTTTTCCATGGACCAGCCTGCTTCCTGCTTTTCCTTCACCATATTGATGGTTTCTACATCTTTATATTCCTCCAAAGCGAACTTTACATTGGTCATTCCGATTTCCTCGCCCTGATAAATATAAGGCGTTCCCTGCATTCCATGAAGGATCATTCCCAGCATTTTTGCACTTTCCTTCCGGTAAACCGTGTCATTGCCCATACGGGAAACAATTCTGGGCTGGTCATGATTAGACCAGAACAAGCTGTTCCATCCTTTTTCATGAAGAGCTTTCTGCCATACAAGAAATACCTGTTTCAGTTCATTGACATCCAACGGCTTCAGATCCCACTTGCCGTTACCCTTTACTTCCTCCAGGCCCAAATGTTCAAATCCAAATACCATTGTCAGCTCTTTTCTTTCCTTATCGGAATACAAAGGAGCACTGACCGGAGTTGCAAAAGATGTTTCTCCTACCGTAAATGCTTCTCTTCCTTCAAAGCATTCTCTGTACATTTCCTGCAGGTATTTATGGGATTTTTCACCGTACATGATGCTTTCTTCCGGTATCTTTCCGATCAGGTCAATCACATCCATACGGAATCCGTCGATTCCCTTATCCAGCCACCAGTTGATCAGCCTGTAAACCTCTTTCCTGACCTCTGGATTATCCCAGTTCAGATCCGGCTGTCTTCTGCTGAACAGGTGGTAATAATATTCCTCTGTTTCCTCATTATATTCCCATACAGAACCGCTGAAGAAAGACTGCTGGTCTGTGATTGGACGTTCCTTCCAGATATAATAATCGTGGTATTTACTGTTTTTGTCTTTTCGGGCCTGACGGAACCATTCATGCTCGTCACTGGTATGATTCACTACCAGATCCATAATCAGACGGATTCCTCTTTCATGAAGAGCATCCAGAAGCTGGTCAAACTGCTCCATAGTGCCAAACAGCGGATTAATCTTATAATAATTGCTGATATCGTAGCCATTGTCATCCATAGGAGACTCATAGATGGGGGTCATCCAGACAATGTCTACTCCCAGTTCCTTCAGATAATCTACCTTTTCCAAAACGCCGCCAAGATCCCCCATTCCGTCTCCATTGCTGTCCTTAAAACTCATAGGATAGATCTGGTATACAACTGCTTTTTTCCACCATTCCATAATCTTATCTCCTCGTCAGCTGAAATTCACCATTTTCGTCTCTTGTCATTTCCCACCGGGCTTCTTTTTTCTGAAGCACGATGATCTCATTTATTTCTGCTTTCAGGGTTACAGTCCGTGCGCCTTCAAATTCCTCGCCTGTGAACAGATGCTTCCAGGAACCCCTTGGAATATAGACTTCCCTCTCTGTTTTACCCTCTTCTACCACAGGCGCTACCAGAAGATCATCTCCGAACAGGTACTCGTCATAAATAGTCCCTGCTTTTTTATCCTCCGGATATTCCAACCACAGAGCACGCATCAGCGGCACACCTGTTTTCACAGATTTTTCTGCCTCTTCCATGATATAAGGAAGCAGTGCCATACGAAGCTTCGCGTAATAACGGTAAACATCCAATACCCAGGGAGCATTTCTCCTCTCTGCGATATTCCAGGGCGTACGATCCTGGTTAAATTCCGCCTTACTCTCTGCATGATACTGCATGATCGGGCAAAATGCCGCCATTGCTGCAGACCGGGCAAACAGTTCCGCACTTGGAATCTCACCACTGAAGCCTGCCAGATCCCATCCCCAGAAAGGTACTCCGGAAATTCCGGCATTCAGACCTGCACACAGATTTCTCTTAAAGGCAGAGAAGGTTGATTTTTCATCTCCGGCCCAGTGAGCAGGCATCCGGGAAGCCCCGGTAAATCCAGCCCTGCTGAAAACAATTCCATTCCGTTTTTCGTGAATATACTGATAATGCTCCCTGATATAAAGATTGGGATACTCGTTCCGCATCTCTTTTCCGGTCCTTCCGTCTGCAAACTGTACCTCATCCCCAAAGACAAACTCTCCACCATCTGTCTTAAAGCCGTCAATCTGTACCTCGTCCACCAGATATTTTCTCTTGTCCATCCACCAGGATGCTGCTTCCGAACTGGTGTAGTCCATCAGAAGACTGTCGGTAAACCATCCCTCCGGCATACGGTAGGGAGTTCCGTCTTTCTTTTTAGCGCAGTAGCCATGTTCCAGTGCATAACCCTCATCTCTGTCTTTCTGAATGTGATGAAGCGAATTGATATATTTAATGATCGGAATCTGCCACAAAATACATTTCAAACCATTCTCATGAAGGTATTTCACCATTCCCTTCGGATCCGGCCATTTTCCCCATTCCGGGAACTGGAAATCACTGTAGGAAAATCCGTCTTTTCCGCTGTTTTCCTCATACACCGCATCATTAAAGATATAATAGGTGGCCTCATCGCTCCATGCCTCGATCACAAGCACAGTTGCCGGAATATCGTATTTCTTTGTCAGCTCTACCTGTCTGCGTACTTCAGCCTCACTGTCCCAGTTGTTGCTGGACATCCAGGGACCGAAAGCCCATTCCGGAAGCATTGCTGGTCTTCCTGTAATACCCGTAAACTGTCCGATCATTTCCTTAGGTGTTCCATTGAATCGGTACCAGCAGATTCCTTCTGTCTCTGCTTCCATCTTCCAGCTGTCCTCTTCTGTACTGCACAGGTCAAACTCTGTGTAATGATCTGTAGGAAGAAAAATGCCGTAGCCTTCTGAGCTTAAGAAATACGGCATGGGCATGTATGTGCGGATCCCCTGATCTTTATACTGGTTATACACATACACATCTACCAGATTTCCTCTCTGATTGATATGGTTATAACGCTCTCCAAAGCCATAGAAGCCTTCTCCTTTTTCTGCTTCTGTACAGATACCTGTGGAAAAGATCCTGTCCTTTTCTTTCCAGAAATAAATCTCCCGGATTTCGGAAAGCCCGGTTTCCTCCAGCTCTTCCAACGGTTTCCATTCTGTTTCCCCTACAGCTTTTTCACAGGGACCCGGCAGGATCTGAAACATAGAAACCCCATTGACAACTGTTTTTTTCAGGAGGTATATATTATCCTCTTCGGAACACAGTTCCAGTTCAAAACCATTTTCATTTTCTCTTTTTTCTCCAAATAAACGGATACTGTCTTTTTTCTGTACGGTAAACTGATATTCCTCAGAGGTACAGGTTCCTGCCTGGAAATAATAAGTTACCTGTTCCCCTCCTTTAAAGCTTCCCACCTCAAATCGGTAATTTTCATATTCCGGCTGATAAATTCCCTGTTCGCTTCCGGATCTGCCTTTGTCTGTTTTCCAGTAAACAAAAATCTCTTCCGGATACTTTACCGGCCAGGCGGCAACGTTTAAAGCAACCTTTTCTCCTGCTTTTGGAAACCATGGATCACGCTCGTAATTCTGATGTTCATATCGGTTAAAATTACCAGTCGGCACATGAATTAAAGGTTCTTCGCTGAGCATACCTGCAATCTTAAGCTTTGCCTCTATAATCTCCTCTATGACTTCAGAGATCTCATCTTTCCCTTCGGCCTCTTTCAGCATTCCCAGATATTTTCTTGCTTTCCTGTAGTCTGCCTTTTCTGCATAATACCATCCCAGCATTCCTAAATCTGCAGGGTCTGTTGTTTCCTTCATAGACTGGACTGCTGCCACAATCACCAGGTCTTCCGGAGTAAAAAGTCCAAAGGGAACACAGACCCAGAGCAGCTGCGGCGTTGCCAGATCTCCGTGTTTTTCATCCGCAAGCCTTCCTGCACAGGTATAATGATCATAGGCATAATTTTTCATCTGATGAATTGCCTCTGCCGTTTTTTCTCTCTTTCCAAACAGATTACTGTTATAAAGAGCGCCGTAAGCCATTCCGAAATTTTCTGCAAAAAATCCATCTTTCTCTCCTGAAATCCGCGCACATGGCTGATATGCTGCCTCTTCTATGTGATCCTGAAGCTTCGCAATCCTCTGCAGCTTTTCCTTATAAAAAAAGTGGTCCCCGGAAATCCTTGTATATTCTCCCACAAGAAATAAAATCAGACACTGGTCATGAAAATCTGTATTTTTTTCTTCCAGAAATTGCTCTAACGGTTCTTTTAAATCCTGTACTTTTTCCTGTATACAGGATTTCAGCATGTTTAATAATTCCAGTTTCCATTTTTTATTTCTCATGAACAAAACCTCCTTTACTGAAATAAGCTGCAGCAAATTCTCCACAAGCCCAGCTTAACGGATTGATCACACATACACCTTCATCATTTGCATCTACCGCTTCCGGCAAAAGCCCGTATGCGTTGCTGTGTTCAGATGCCCACTTCATCTTTCTAATGTATTCTTCTCTGTTTTCTGCCCGTTTGCAGTATTCCGCACAGGCCAGTGTGTTAAAAAGCCACGGTCCATGATGATATTCCTGCTCCGAGTAACCGATCCCGTCCTCAAAGAAAGAAGCGTATTGTCTCAGATAAATGTGAGTATTCTGCATTTTTTCATCGTTGGGATATCCGTACAAAGGTCCAAAATACTGAGGTGTATCATATTTGCGTACTGTATGGTCATGATAGGTCACATAGCCATAGTCAAATCTTCCCAGTTCCTCATTATAGGCAGACTGAATCCCCTCATAAAGCCGATCACAGATCTTCCGGCATTTTTCCGCATATTCCTTATTTCCCAGAATCGCAAAGATCTGTTTTGCTGCCAGGATGCCTCCATAAATAAACATATTGGAAGAGGTGATAAAGGCCGGGCCGAATACACCTTCATTCACTCCGCCTTCCGGCCCCACCATCCCATGTTTTTTTTCCGCTCCGTCTATTACGTCAGTCACTTCCATCAGAAGCGTCTCGTCCGCCAGAAGTTCTCCGGTCTTTTTATAATATTCATAAACGATTCTGCAGAAATAACCAATGGAATCAATCTGATGAAACACACTGTTATTTGCTCCCTCATTTGGCTCACCGTATCCGTCATATCGCTGGAAAAACTCTCCGTTTTCTTTTCGTTTTCTTCCGATCAGGTAGGCAATGATATCCCTGCATTCTCTGAGATGCCCGGAAAGCAGGAAAGCTCTTGCTACCATAATGGAATCCCGGGCATAATAGCAGGGCATTTTGTTGCAGAAATAGTGTCCGGTAAGATCTGCGGGTATATATCCCCCCACACATACTGCTTTAAGCGCAGTCAGGTTCACCAGTGCCTGTTCCTGAAAGTCCGGTTCTTCTAACTTTTCCCCTTCTGCCAGCCAGTTTTTCCAGTACTCTTCAGCTTCAAAAGCTTCCTCCCCAGAAAAACCAAGTTCTTTTTCCAGTTCTTCATAGCTGTCTCCGAATATCAGAGACCAGCACATATGCAGCTTGTCCCCCGGCTTCAGTGTCTTTGTCCTTCCCTGCACATAACCAAGCCTGCAGCTTGTCTTTGTTCTTTGACTGTTCTCTCTTTTTTCCAGTATATCCAGAAAAACCTGGTAGGCAAAGTCTGTCGGAGAGTCTTCCACTGCATAGATTTCTTCTGCCCATGGTGTTTTCATAACCATATATGCATCGCCGGTATGGATTCCAAGGGTACCATTGTGCATTTTTTCCGTTTCAATCTCCATATCGTTACGCACTGCACAGTAGCCGTAGCACCCAATCTCCAGTTCTTCCTCTGAAACGTTTTCCAGTTCCATCTCAAAGCTCAGGCAGTGTTCTCCATAAGAATAGACCACATCTTTTCTTTTTAACCCATGTTCTTCCAGAAGAAATTCATCGCAGTACCTGTAGGTATCTTCCACATACGTCTTTACTGGCTTTATGTGTGTCGGATGGGTATATTTTTTCCAGACCTTATTTCCATAATAAATCGTATCTTTTACTCTGATCAGCGACACTGCCGACTGTATAAGATCATGGGCATAAGTTTTATAAAACAAATGGTAAATCCCAGTCCCGTTAATATCAACGATTCCATTATTCACTGCATAAATTGCAGCAATATTTTCATTTCCAATGAGTCCAATTCCGGTATATTTTCCTGTCTGCATGTTCTGTTTCCACCTGTTCCTTTTTTAAAGAGCCGCAAATTATATTTTACAATGTAGTTTGCGGCTCTGGTTCTAACTTATTTTAAAATATCTGTCACTTTTTTCTGGGCTGCCTGTAAGGCTTCTTCTCCGCTCTGCTCCCCAATGATCGCGCGGTTCAGTTCCTCATTGATCGCATTCTGTACTTCTGAGTAATGATCTACGACAGGAGGCATGATTCCTGTTTCCATTACATCAAAGATTACCTCTCTGCTTTCCGGTTTTTCCTGACTTGTGTATTTTTCCTGTACACTTTCATCATTTACTGCCGGAAGATCCCAGCTGGAATCCAGACGGATCTTTGCCGCTGTGCTGTCTGTGGACATGAATTTTATGAATTTCCATACAGCTTCTTTATTTTTTGCAGCTGCGCTTCCAACTACTGCATCAGCAAAAACATGGTGCGCTTTCTGTGTATTTCCAGGTTCCTGTACAATGTCCCATTCAAACGGTGTATCTGCAAAGGTAGTTACCATCCAGCTTCCGGTACGGATCATTGCGACCTCACCGTTTTTAAACATATCCTCAGGTGATTTTCCGCTCATCTGCTCCGGAGTAGGCTGTACATTATATTCCAGCATTTTATCAAGCATCCACTGGAAAGCTTCTATATTTTCCTCTGAATCAAGAGTCGGAGTTCCGTTTTCATCAAAAAGAGCGCCGCTGTTCTGAACTACGGTTTTATATAATTCATTATAAGTTACCGGTGCATACGTTCCATAGACGCCTTCCTTTGTAAGTGTCTGGGCTGCTTCCAGTTCTTCCTTCCAGGTCCAGTCTTCTGTTGGATAATCGAGGCCTGCTTCATCAAACAGATCTTTGTTATAATACATTACCACATCTGATATTTTCTCGGTAAGTCCGTATAATTTTCCGTCTTTCTGGAAATATTCATAAGAATTTCCGGAAAGCATATCCTCAGAAAACTCCTCGTCCTTTTCTGCCAGTTCTGTAAGATCCAGAAGCACGCCATTGCCTGCATAGGTATTAAAGTTTTCATAGTTCATCTCAAATACGTCCGGCAAAGTTTTGGAAGAAGCCTGGGTCTGCAGTTTGGTAAAATAATCGTCGTATCCGATCACTTCTGTTTCTACCTTGATGTCCGGATTCTGTTTTTCAAATTCTGCCACCATTTTATCCAGATCCTCCAGATGATCCGGGCCCGCTGAATACGTTGCATACTTAATAGTTGTTTTTCCGTCTTTTTTCTCTTCTGCGCCGCCGCATCCTGTCAGGACACCTGCTGCCATAACCGTACAGAGAACCATTGCTGCTGTTTTTTTGTTCATGATTTTTTCCTCTCTTTCATTAAACTTTTTCTTTCTATTTGATACCTGTATTCTGTACCCCTTCAATAAAATATTTCTGGGCAAATAAATATACTGCAAGAATAGGGAGAACACTGATCAGAGTTGCTCCCATCAGAACACTCCAGTCCACATACCAGCGGCCCTGCAACTGTGATAAAAACAGCGGCAGTGTTGTATGCGCCTCGTCAGACGCTACAAGCAGAGGCCACAGGAAATCGTTCCAGGCGCCCATAAAACTGGTCACTGCCAGAACAGCGATACCTGTTTTTGCAAGAGGCAGCATAATCTGGAAGAAAATGCGGACATATCCTGCTCCGTCCAGACAGGCGGCTTCCTCCAGCGCTTTGGGGATTCCCATAAAATACTGGCGCATCAGGAAAGTTCCAAATGCATTGAAAATCCCCGGAAGGAACAAACCTACATAAGTATTGATCAATCCCATTTTGTTGATCAGTATATACTGAGGAATTACGGTAGCCTGTACCGGGATCATCATGGTTGCAAGATACAGAATAAAAATCTTCTCTTTATGCTTAAAATCAATTCTTGCAAACACAAATCCGGACATGGCACAAAGAAGAATCTGCCCTGCTGTTGAGATTACAGAAACAATCACACTGTTCAGCACATATCTTGGCATGTTATATTCTGAAAATAAAGTTCTGAAATTATTCAGCGACAGGGAACTTATAATGTTCTCCAATGTCATCTGATAAGTGATATCCGGCTTTGTAAATGCAACGATCAGCATCCATCCAAATGGCACGATCATAATAAAAGCACCCAGCGCCAGCAAAATATATACAATTATTTTTTTGTTTCTTGTCATGATTCTTTCCTCCTCTCCTTATTCGTAATGCACCCATTTTTTCTGCATCACGTTCTGGAAAATTGTCACACCGATAATGATTGCAAACAGAATCCAGGATAATGCAGTGGCGTATCCCATTTTCTGATACTGGAAACTGTTTTTATAAATCTCGGTCACCATGACCGGAACAAGATCCGCTGTAGGTTCTCCTGCTGTCATGATCCAGATCTGATCAAATACCTGGAAAGAGTTAATAATCGTAATGATCAGAGCATAAAAAGTTGTTGGAGATAACAAAAGCAACGTAATTTTTCTGAACTGCTGCCATTTACTAGCACTGTCGATCTGCGCCGCCTCATAATACTCTGACGAAATTCCCTGAAGTCCCCCAAGAAAGATGATGGAAAGGAATCCCACGTCTTTCCACACACTTACCATAATAACGGAGGGAAGAACAAACGCAGGATTCTGGAGCCATGCCGGTCCTGTTCCTCCAAAAAATTCTATAATTGAATTAATAATTCCAAATTCCGGATTTAACAGTCCTTTCCAGATCATAGATACCGCAACCCAGGAAGTAATTACCGGAAGAAAGAACAGACCTCTGAAAATATTTACACGTTTTACCTTTGAATTCAGCAAAAGCGCAATCCCCATGGAAAGCACCAGCACCACAGGCAGATACCCTGCTATAAAAAGAAGGGTGTTCTTTAAGGATTCATAAAATCTGGGATCCCGAAAAATTGTGATATAATTTTTCAGGCCTACAAATTCCGGTGCGCCAAATAAATTCCATTCTGTAAAACTGATATAGAGAGAATACAGCATCGCTCCCACCTTGAATACCACAAGGCCTAATAAACTAGGAAACAAAAATGTAAAAATTATTTTTTTCTTTGACTTATACATAACATCCTCCGTTAGTTAAACGGTTAACTGACCGTTAAAAAAATATTGTTTCTTTGTTTTTTATTTTATTTTCATCTGGTAGTATCCCTCTCTATGATCTGAAAATCCATATAGTTTTCTTTTTCCACCTGCTGACCACCAATAATTTTCAGAATCAGTTCTCCTGCTTTTTCGCCTCTCTTCAGGATGTTCTGTCCCACGGTGGTGACACGGGGATACATATTTCTTGACTGATAGGTATCGTCAAATCCCATTACCTCATATTCTTCCGGAATCTTCCTGCCATGGTTCTGAAGCTGGTTCAGTATACCATAAGCCAAAATATCCGCTGTTGCCAGGATTTTGTTCACACCCTGTCGTTTCAGGATTTTTTCTGCAGCTTCCATTCCATATTCGTGAGTGATATCCCCCTGATAGATCAGAGACAGATCCACTTCACAGCCGGCTTCACAGAGAGCCCTCTTATAACCGTTTACACGCTGCTGCAAAAGCCTGCTCTTCTCATACTGACCTGTAACCAGTGCAATAGGCTCCTGTTCCCCATGAAGTAGAAATTTCGTCGCCTCATAGCAGGCTTCTTCATCACGGATGTTCATTCTGTGATATCCGGTTTTTGTAATATAGGAGTCTATCAATAAAACCGGAAATCTGTATTTACCAAGAGAATCCAGCATCTTGTCGTTATCAATCCCAAAGACCACGGCACCGTCCAAGTTCCATTTTTTGATCATCTCTTCAAATCCATTGTGCTTATTAATCACGCTTAAGACAACTCCGCATCCTGCTTTTCGCAGATAATACTCCAATCCGGACAAGAATTCGCTGTAAAAAGGATTATCAAATACCAGCTTTTCACCAACATCCATCTGCGGAATGATCACACCAATCAGGTTTGATTCTCTTCCTGCAAGAGATTTCGCACTGAGACTTGGAACATAACCCAGATCTTTTACCGCTTTTTCTACCTTTTCAACCATTTCCTGAGAAACCTTGTTATACCGTCCATTGATCACATAGGATACCGTCGCTTTTGAAGTCTGGCATTCTCTGGCAATATCATTGATTGTTACCCTTCTCACATTTTCCTCCTTCTCTTTAAGTTAACCGGTTAACTGTTAAACTGATAATAACACTTTGCCTGATAAAAGGCAACAGGTTTTTGTATAATTTCTGTAATTTGTGAATATTAAATAAAATCATCTTGGTAAACTTGTATAAAATCACTTAAATCTGTACTTATTCCCCCAACTAAATAATGTCCTCATTTTTTGTCATAACACAAGATTCCCGGTACGCATATCATAACATATAGCATTTTCAGATTTCATCTGAACTGCTGCAGTTATAGATATGGAGGTAATTTCATGAAACCACTTCTGGAAGTAAGAGATGTTTCTCTTTCCTACCATACGCCTTCCGGGGAAACTGCCGCCCTTTCTCATATATCCTTTGATCTGATTCCGGGAGAATTTCTCGCTGTTGTAGGGCCTTCCGGCTGCGGAAAATCCACTCTGCTCAATGTGATCTGCGGGCTTCTGGCTCCTGAGCAGGGTTCTGTTCTTATGAACGGCACATCGGTTTCCCGCGGTGATCCCCGTATGGGCTACATGCTTCAGAAGGATCACCTTCTGGAATGGCGGACCATTTACAAAAATGTACTCCTGGGACTGGAAGTACGCCGGGAGCTTACCCCTGAGAAGCTGTCCTATATTGAAAAAATGCTTCACACCTACGGTTTGGACAAATTCCGTTCTGCCCGTCCCTCTCAGTTATCCGGCGGAATGCGCCAGAGGGCAGCCCTGATACGCACCCTTGCGCTGAAACCGGAGCTTCTGCTTCTTGACGAGCCGTTTTCTGCCCTGGATTACCAGACACGACTGAATGTCAGCGATGATATCGGCAAAATCCTGAAAAAAGAAAACAAGCCCGCCATATTGGTAACTCATGACATTTCAGAGGCGATCAGTATGGCAGACCGGGTGATCATTCTGACAAAGCGCCCTGCATCTGTGGCAAAAATTGTTTCCATTCATCTTGATATAGAAAACCGCACGCCTCTTTCCTCGCGAAATGCGCCGGATTTCAAGTCTTATTTTAATCTGATCTGGAAGGAGCTGAACCAATATGCCTGACCTTTCCTCTGCCCAGACAAAATATCTGTCCCGGCTGAAACGGGAAAAATATTTTGTCAATATTTCCAGACTGGTTCTCTTCGCAGGCTTTCTGGCTCTGTGGGAAGTCTCTGCCCGTATCGGCTGGATCGACTCTTTTATTTTCAGCAGTCCTTCTGCCATAGGGTTAAATTTCCTTGACATGTGCAGAAACCAGTCTCTTTTTACTCATATCGGAATCACTCTTACTGAGACGCTGTTAAGCTTCTTTTTTGTAGTGATCCTTGGAATCGGAACTGCAGTGCTTCTGTGGATGTTTCCAAAGCTTGCAAAAATTCTGGAGCCCTATCTTGTGGTACTGAACAGCCTGCCGAAATCCGCCCTTGCGCCCCTTCTGATCGTATGGCTTGGCGCAAATGTAAGAACTATCATCGTTGCAGGTATGTCTGTGGCGATTTTCGGATCAGTGATCAATCTTTATACAGGCTTTCAGGATGCAGACCCTGATAAACGAAAGCTGATTGCCACCCTTGGAGGAAACAAAAAGGATGAGCTGACAAAAATTGTCCTTCCCTCCTCCGTGCCTTTGATCCTGAGCATCATGAAGGTTAATATCGGTCTTTGTCTTGTAGGTGTCATCATCGGTGAATTTATCGGAGCCAGACAGGGGCTTGGCTATCTGATTATTTATTCCAGCCAGACCTTTAAGCTTACTACTGTTCTGATGGCGATTCTTGTGCTGTGTATCATTGCAATGGGGCTTTACAGCATCCTGAATCTGATCGAGAAACGATATACGAAACAAAGATAGCAAAAAAACTGATCCCGCAAATAAAAAATGCTCCGCGAAAACGCCGCCAGATACATTTGGAATATGACTGCCTGTGGCAGTCTGCATCTGGCGCGCAAAGCGGAGCAAATCTCTTAAGTTTTCTTATATCAATGTGATTTTACCTGGTTCCACAGCTCCCCATAGGTCTGGTCTGCCTCAGTTCCAAGATACTGGAAGGTTTCCAGGTTATCATATTTGGAAAGATCCGGGAAAGCGATCTCGCTGTTTCGGATCGCTTCATCCTCGATCAGTTTCCGGGCTTCGCTATTCGGTGTTGAGTATGTAATATACTCAAAATTCATCAGGGCAATCTCCGGTCTGCAAAGGAAGTTAATAAATTTCTCTGCATTCTCCTTATTGTCGGCGTTTTTGGGGATCACCCAGGAATCGATCCAGATATTGCTTCCTTCTTCCGGGATCACATATTCCAGATCAGGATTTTCCATCTGCGTATAAATAGCCTCTCCGGAATAGATCACTCCGATAGCAGCCTCGTTTCCGATCATCTTATCGCGAACCTGATCGATCACATAAGCCTGCACCAGTGGTTTCTGTTTGATCAGAAGATCTCTTGCCTCAGTCAGCTCATCCAGATCTGTGGAATTCAGAGAATATCCCAGATACTTCAGAGTCACCCCAAAGGCATCTCTCACAGAATCCTGCATAAGGATATTGTCCTTATATTTTTCATCCCACAGAACAGACCAGCTTGTTATAGGTTCATCTACCATGGTTTTGTTGTAAAGAATACCAACGGTTCCCCAGCAGTATGGGACAGAATATTTATTTTCCGGGTCAAACTGTCTGGACTGCTCCATATAATCCTTTCCAATATTCTTCACATTTGGAATATTGTCAAAATTGATTTCTGCAAGAAGATCGTTTTCTATCATTCTCTGGATCATGTAATCACTTGGACAGATCACATCGTAGGCAATGGCGCCGGAGCTGATCTTTGGATAAAGAATCTCGTTTGTCTCGAATTCCTCATACACGACATCAATTCCCGTCTCTTCCTCAAACATGGTAAGAACCTCAGGATCAAGATATTCTCCCCAGTTGTAAACAACCACTTTTTCGGAATTCATCATATTGCTTTCCTGTGCGTAATAAAAGCCGCCGAACACAAAAACTGCGCAGATCACTGCCGGGATCACACGGCGGAACAGTACTTTCTTTACCTTTGACGGCTTTTTCACTCGCTTCTTTCTGGTCTCCTCTTTTTCCTTTGGAGAATAATTGATCAGGATCAGAAGCACAAGGACTGTCACAAACATAATAGTAGACAGCGCATAAATTTCCGGTTTGATTCCTTTTCTCACCTCTGTGTAAATTTTCGTAGAAAGGGTATCGATTCCCGGCCCCTTTGTAAAATGTGTAATTACAAAATCATCCAGAGACATGGTAAATGCCAGCATAAATCCGGAAAGCACCCCAGGTACAATATCCGGAAATACAACCTTAAAAAAAGCATTCAGAGGTGATGCTCCCAGATCCAGAGCCGCCTCATATACATGGCGGTTTGTCTGTTTCAGCTTGGGCGCCACACTGAGGATCACATACGGAATATTAAAGGTAATATGAGCGATCAGGATTGTTCCAAAGCCCAAAGTCATACGACAGGCAATAAAAAGCAGCATCAGGGACACGCCCATTACAATTTCCGCATTCATCATGGGAATATTTGTCACTCCCATATAAAGGGTGCGCCATCTGTTTTTCATTCCCTGAATGGCAATGGCCGCCGCAGTTCCTATAACGGTTGCCGCTGCCGCAGAAAGAAAGGCAATGATCAGCGTAGTATAAAACGCACTCATGATCTGTTCATTCTGAAACAGTTCCTTATACCATTTCAGGGTGAATCCGCCCCATTTTGACCTTGTTTTTGACTGATTAAAGGACAGGACCATCAAGGTGACAATAGGAGCATAAAGTATTATAAAAATCAGAGCCAGATACAGCTTCTGCAAAGATTTTTTTATCAAAACACCGTACCTCCTTCTCCTTTGTCATATTTTGCCACAAGAGCCATGCTGGCAATAATAAATACCATCAGAACCAGGGAAAGTCCGCTTCCCACATGCCAGTTGCTGTTCTGCTTAAAGGACTGCTCGATCACGTTTCCGATAAGAAGGATCTTTCCTCCTCCGAGAAGGTCAGAGATCACAAAGGTTGTCAGCGCCGGCACAAACACCATGGTGATTCCGCTGATCACCCCCGGAATACTTAAAGGAAAGGTTACTTTTACAAAGGTCTGCACCGGATTTGCCCCCAGATCTCTTGCTGCATTCAGCACATTGGAATCAATTTTGATCAGTACATTGTAAATGGGCAGCACCATAAAAGGCAGGAAATTATACACCATTCCAAGAACAATGGCATAAGGAGTATTGATGATCTCCAGAGCCGGCAGATGAAAAAAGCTCAGAATACTGTTTATGACACCATTCTTTTCCAGAAGAGTCTGCCAGGCCATTGTCCTTAAAAGAAAATTCATCCACATGGGCAGAATAAAAATCAATACAATAAAGCTTGTCTGGCTGACCTGCTTCTGGCTTAATATCATTGCCAGAGGATAAGCCAGCACCAGGCACACCAGAGTGCTTATCAGGGATAAAAGCACGGAAATCCCCAGAGCCTTCAGATTTTCCGGCGTTGTGATCTGCGCCAGATTGGCAAAGGTAAAGCCTCCCTCATCTGTAGTAAACGCATAATAAACAATCACCAGAAGAGGGATCACAACAAAGGACACAGACCAGAAAAGATACGGTCCTGCCAGAAGACGTTTATTCTTCAATGTTTACCGCCTCCTCATCCTCAGATTCCGGTTTTTTCATAATCTGGATATCAAAAGGATCTACATGAATGCTGACCTCTGTTCCCACAGGAAACATATCGGTGCTGTGAACCAGCCATTCATAATTATTTGCCATGACTTCCATCTCGTAATGAACACCCTTAAAGATCAGATGTGTCACAACTCCGTCCATGCTTCCCTGTCCGGGCTTGAGAAGATCAATATCCTCCGGTCGGATCACCACATCAACCGGCTTATTCTGTCCGAATCCCTCGTCCACACAGGCAAAATTCACACCCAGGATCTTAACCAGACGGTCTTCCACCATGGTGGCAGGAATGATGTTGCTCTCTCCGATGAAATCCGCAACAAAAGCATTTTCCGGTTCATTGTATATTTTTTCCGGCGTTCCGATCTGCTGGATATATCCCTGATTCATAACTACAATGGTATCAGACATGGTAAGAGCCTCTTCCTGATCGTGAGTTACATACAAAAAGGTAATGCCCAGCTCATTTTTCAGGCGGATCAGCTCATACTGCATATCCTGGCGCAGCTTCAGATCAAGGGCTCCCAGAGGCTCGTCCAGAAGAAGAACTTTTGGCTCATTTACGATTGCCCGGGCAATGGCGATCCTCTGCTGCTGTCCGCCGCTTAAAGAATCCGGCATACGGTTTTCAAAGCCGTCCAGATTTACCAGTTTTAATGCGTATTTTATTTTATCGTGAATATACTGCTTACTTTTATTTTTGATCTTCAGTCCAAAAGCAATGTTATCCGCAATCGTCATATGGGTAAAAAGCGCATATTTCTGAAACACCGTGTTCAGCTGTCTTTTATTTGGCGGCAGATCCGTAATATCCTTTCCGTCAAAGATCACACGGCCGGCATCCGGTGTTTCAAAGCCTCCCAGAATACGAAGTGTGGTTGTTTTTCCGCAGCCGCTGGGTCCCAGAAGTGTCAGGAATTCATTTTCTCTTATGTAAAGATTAAAATCATCCAGAACGGTCTGCATCCCATACGCCTTTGAGATATTCATAAAATCAATCAGTTTATTACTCATGACCATTCCTCCCTAAAAAAATCCCCCTGTTTTTATACAGGGCAACTCTACCTGTATATCACAAAAGCAGGGGGATTTCAATAACTTTTATACGATTTTTAAAATTAACAGAAATTCAGCGCTTTTATCCCTTACGGATGCAGCCAGCTGCTGTCAAGCCTGGCAAGAAGTCTTGCATTGTGATAAGCCATTTTAATGGTCAGGCATGTCCTGCCCAGATATTTTTTTCCGTCTGAGGTTTTTACACAGGCAAGAGCCAGATCTGCCTTTCCCGGATTCTGCAGACAGACAGGGATCAGAAGCTGGATCCCGTGATTGTAATACTGGGGCACTGCTGTGCGGTAATCAGCCTCCAGCATATGTCTGGTCTGGCGCAGGGCTCCGTCAAAAAGCTGTACCTTCATCCTGCTTGTCCTGACATTTTCCGGAAGTCTCTGAATATTTTCCTCATCTCCAAAAATATGCTCATACTGAGGGATGATCTCCAAACGGGAATCAAACACAAGATCCGCAGGATTTTTTACATATTCCGCCCTCTCCGGAAGACTGACGATTCCTGATTTTAATAAATAATACTCTGTGTAAAATCCTTCCAGAAACCACTTCTGCCGGTCCGGAACCAGATTTTTCACAAAAAACGCGTACACAGGCTGATAATAATAATTAAAAAGTCCTGTATTAAAAATCGCATAGCTGTCTTCTTCCAGTACCTTTCCCTCTTCATACACCCTCTGGAAGGTATGCTCCAGATAGCCTTTCAGGATTCCTCTGTCCTCATTCTCGCCAAAGCTCCACTTTTCGGGAACCATTCTGGAAAGATTCTGAATGTGCCGGTTATAATTTCCGCAGTAGGTAAAATCAAATAAATTCATAGCACTCTCCCGCCTCCTTATTTTTCTGTGCAAAAAGGCTTTATTATATTGTATTTTGATTTTTTCCGGACAGAACGTTTTTCTATGTTTTTGTAGTCATCTGTTCCTGAAAATGTTATAATAACACCTGAAACTGATAACGATTTTGTTATCAGAGGCATAAGCACCTTTTCGCAGGATATGCGGAGCTTGCACACAGGCTGCTTATAAAATAAAGCTTACAGAGGAGGCAGCTATTATGACAAAACAGGAATTTCAGAAATTAACAGAAAACCTTCTTTTTCTTGACGGAGCCACCGGTTCCAATCTTATGGCCCAGGGAATGCCCCGGGGCATCTGCACAGAACGTTGGGTGATCGAGCACAAGGATGTGATCCAGAAGCTTCAGAAAGCTTATATAGAAGCAGGAAGCCGGATCATTTATGCCCCCACCTTCGGAGGAAACCGGCTGAACCTGAGGCAGCACGGACTGGAAAATAAAATTCAGGAGATCAACAGTACTCTGGTTTCCTACTCCAGAGAAATTGCGGAAAACAAAGCCTTTGTGGCAGGAGACATTACCACCTCCGGCCAGTTTGTTACTGCTGACGGCGAATATACCTATGAAAATGCCTTTGAAATGTATAAAGAACAGATTACGATTCTGAAAAACGCAGGAGTGGATCTGATCGCAGCAGAAACCATGATCAATATTGAGGAAACTCTGGCCGCTGTGGATGCCGCCAATTCCGTCTGCGATCTTCCCGTTATGTGTACGGTTACGGTAGAAGCTGACGGAAGTATTTTCAGCGGCGGAAATGCCGTAGAAGCCGCTGTTGCCTTTGAGAGCGCAGGAGCCGCGGCTGTTGGGATCAACTGTTCTGTAGGACCGGATCAGCTTGTATCTGTCATCCGGAATATCCGGGAGGCTGTTTCCATTCCGGTTATTGCCAAGCCCAACGCCGGAATGCCTGTTATTGACGATCAGGGAAATGCGGTATACAGCATGAACCCGGCGGACTTTGCAAAACATATGCAGGTTCTTGTGAAAAACGGCGCAGGGATCATCGGAGGCTGCTGCGGAACCACTCCGGATTTCATACGGGAAATGAAAAAACTTCTGGGATAATTTTTTTCACTTTACTTTTATTGCTTTTTCCGGGCACATTTCCTGGCAGCAGAAACACCGGATACATTTTTTATAATTATAAACCGGAGGATGATCTCTTCCGTTTTTAAAATCCACTGCTTTTTCCGGTACCGGACAGCTGTTCACACAGATTCCGCAGCGGATGCATCTGGATTCCTCAATATACGGCTTTTTCTGGAAAAGATTCAAAGCCTTTGCCATTTTTTCCCAGATTCCATATTTTATTATTCTTCTGTCTACATTAAATTCCGGATTTCCGTATTTTTTTACAGCTTCTGCCATGGAGAGCTCTCCTTCCGGGGCCAGAAGCTGTATTTCCTCTTCTTTCCAGGTTCCAAGTCCCATCTTCTCTCCATGATAACAGGTGGGAACCATCTGAGGCTTCAGATGCACCAGACGGCAGAATACACTGTCCAGAGCCACCGGATCTGTAGACATCAGCATAACCTTCATATCAACAGGATCTCCTGAACCAGGGCCGTTTCCCTCCATGGCTGTAATACCGTCCATAATGTAAAGTCTGGGATTTACGCACTGGTTCAGATCGATCAGCATTCTGGCAAAGCTGTCTGCACTTGGAAAAAGAGTATGTCCTTTTGCTTTATGAAGGCCGTAAATAAAACCATAGCTGTTCTTCACCGCTCCCGTGATACGCTCCAGCGCATGGGTTTTCATTTTGCACAGAGAGATCACGCAGCTGCTTTCCAGAAGCTCTTTGCCAAGAATAAACTCTTTTGCCTGAACGCCTTCCTCATAGGGAGTCCGGATGCCTTCCGAAAAATCAACGGCCGGGATGCCAAGTTCCTGAAGATACGTGTCCATTCCTGTTCCGGCAATGACTTTTGTGGTATTTCCATGTCCGCAGGAATCTGCCAGTGTCACCTTTTCATAGCCCTCTTCTTTTAAAAGTTTCCCGAACATTCCCACCACTGCCGGATGAGTGATCACTGCCTTTTCTACCTCTGCCCGCTTCAGAAGGTTGGGCTTTAAAAGAATTTTTTCGTCTTTTAAGATAAGGGCTTCCAGTCCGCCCAGAAGCTTTAATCCCTTTTTTAAACTATCATAAACAAGTTCTTCCCTGTAGGAATTACAGGGAAGAAGAATTACTTTACTTTTATTTTTCATGAGCTGCCTTTCTTACTTAAATGCAATGCTGCGTTCTGCCTCCAAAGCCTTACCGACGCTTAGATCAGTGTCTCTGAGAGCCTTTCTTACCGGAAGGATGCAGGCAGGAACTACGGACAGGAAATCCACTCCCATTCGGAGAAAGGTTTCTGTCAGCTCGGTATCAGCGGCAATTTCACCGCAGATTCCTGCTTTTTTTCCTTCTGCATGCGCAGCCTCCACCACCATGCGGATCATTCGCAGAATGGCAGGATGATGATCGTCATATTTATTTTTCAAAAGGGGATTCTGCCTGTCCATAGCCAGTGTATACTGAGTAAGGTCATTTGTGCCGATACTTAAAAAATCCACTCTTTTTGCCAGCTCACGGCTGATCATCACTGCAGCCGGAGTTTCGATCATTATGCTTGTCTGAATATCACGGAAAGGAATTTCTTTTTCTTTCAGCCCTTCCTTTACCTCACCAATGATCTCCTCAATTTCATCCATTTCAGACTCTGAGGAAACCATGGGATACATTATGGCAAGATTCCCGTAGGCGCTGGCCCGGTAGATGGCGCGAAGCTGCGCCTTAAACATACGCTTCCGGTCCAGACAGAGACGGATTCCCCGGTTTCCCATAATGGGATTTGTCTCTTCCGGAATGTCCAGATAGGAGGCCTGTTTGTCCGCTCCCAGATCAGAGGTACGTATTACTGTAAGACGGTCTCCCATAGTTTCTGCAAGCTGTTTATATGCCCGGAAAAGCTCGTTTTCTCTTGGATAATTTTCTCTTCCCAGATATTGAAACTCACTGCGGAGAAGTCCGATTCCTGCAGCTCCGTAAAAGAGTACATTGTTCAGATCGCTCATATTTCCGATATTGGCATAAAGCCCGATCTTTTTTCCGTCCGCTGTTTCATCTGTCTGGTTTTTCAGCTTCAGAAGCTCTTCTTTTTCCTTTTTATCCGCCTCCAGACGGATCCGGTATTCTCTCTTGATCTCCGCATCCGGGTTCAGATACAGAGTCCCTGTATAACCGTCCACAATGGCTGTCTGGCCGTCCCACTCATCATCTGCTTCTATATCCACAAGAGCAGGGATTTCCATAGTCTTTGTCATAATAGAAGTATGAGATACTGCTGAACCGTGATGCATGACAACTGCCAGAAGCTTTTGCTTGTCCATTTCCATGATCTCTGTAGGCGCAAGAGATTCTGCCACCACGATCACCGGCTCGTCACCCAGACTGATCCGGGTGCAGGAGCCTCCCAGAATACGGATCAGCCGCGCAGAAATTTCCTGAATATCCTGGATGCGCCGGCGCACCACAGGCTCCTCCAGATTCCGGAAGGTTTCTGTCAGCTCATCCCTGTTTGTCATGATCGCATATGCTGCGTTTACCTTCTCCAGCGAAATGCAGCTTTCAATTGCTTTCTGATAGCTTTCTGATTCCAGAAGTCTGATCTGTCCCAGAAAAACCTTTGCCTCCTGTTCATTCAAACTTCTGTTTTTTTCATAAAGTTCTTCCAGTTCTTTAACAGCCTGCAGTCTGGCTGTATGAAATTCCTGGATTTCTTTTTTTATGTTGCTTACCAGACACTGCCGTATCTGGTATTCACCTCTGCTGTAATACAGTATTTTACCGATGGCAATTCCGGAAAAGGTCGCTGTCCCTTTGTAGATTTCCATCTTGTACCCCCTTATTTCCGTCAGTCGCAGGCTGCCTTGAATTCTGTCCAGTTTTTGCTGTACTGTTCTTCTGCCTCTGCACTTACATTCTGTACGATATCGCCTTTTTTCACTGAATCCGGCACTACCAGATCCGGATTTACCAGCTCGTCTGCCGCTTTATTTGTGCTGTAGTAGCCGATAAAATCTGTACACTGTGCTGCGATCTCCGGCTGAAGGATATAGTCCATAAACTGGTATGCCGCCTCCTTGTTAGGCGCCTCGCTTGGAATGAACATTCCCATAATTCCGAATCCCAGACCTTCTTCCGGATAAACCACTTCAAGCTCCGGATATTCTGCAAGAGCAGCTGTTACCTGTGAAGTATAAAGAAATCCCACGCTTGCCTCTCCGTTCAGAAGCGCATTCTGTGTGTTGTCATCCTGGATCAGACGCACGTTGGGAGCCAGCTCCAGAAGCTTTTCTCCTGTTTCTTTAATGGAATCTACATCTTCTTCATTCATGCTTTTTCCAAGCATCAGATTGGTGATTCCATTGATCACACGGTAGTTGGCAACCAGGGCAATGCTGTCTTCCAGAGACGGATCCCAGAGATCTGCATATCCCTTAATATCAATATCAACCATTTCCGGATCATACACGATCAGGGGGATTCCTGCCCCGTAGGGAACTGTATATGCGTCCTCCGGGTCATAAAACTGGCCCTGATAAAGAGGATTGATATTTTCAAAGCCGGACAGCTTTGATTTATCCAGCTTTTCTGCCAGACCTTCCTGGATCACATTTTCCAGAATGTAATCGTCCGCAATTACAATGTCATAATCTCCGCCCTTTGCCATGGAGAGCTTTTCCAGCATGGTTTCATCTGTGTCAAAGTTGGAATATATGATCTTTACGCCTGTTTCTTTTTCAAATCCGTCCAGTACCTCCTGGGGGAACATATTTTCCCAGGTAAACAGTACCAGCTCCTTATCAGAATCTGCGCTGACCGGAACCGCTGCCGCAGTTACTGTCAGAGCTGCACATAACGCCATTACAAATGATTTTTTCATGTTGTCCTCCTCTATCTGTTATTTTAATCTGTACTATTTTAGTATAACCTATTTTTGTTTTGTTGAAAAGAGTCTGTTTTTCCCTTTTACCAGTCTGGTGATCAGCGTATACACCAGAAGCACTGCCAGGGTAAATGCAAGCATCAGGGTACAGAGTGCATTGATCTCAGGCGTCACTCCTGTTTTCAGCTGTGTGTAAACCTTTACGGGCAGGGTGGAGATCCGGGGTCCGTTTACAAAAATACTGATCACCACATCATCCATGGACATGGCAAATGCCAGAAGGGAGCCTGACATAACTGCCGGCATAATAAGAGGCAGCGTAATATCCCAGAAAGCCCGGAAGCTTCCTGCGCCAAGATCACGGGCCGCCTCTTCCAGAGACGGATCCATTCCTGCAAGTCTTGCTTTTACCTCCATCAGAATATAGGGAACACAGAAAACCGTGTGGCCCAGAAGAAGGGTCAGCATTCCGAACGGCATATCCAGAAGATAAAAGAATGCCATCAGTACCATTCCCAGAATGATTTCCGGGATCATCAGCGGAAGAATGGATATATATTCCAGAGCCCCTTTTGTTTTCCAGTGTATTCTGGAAAGTCCCACTGCTCCCAGAGTTCCGATCACTGCGGAAACAAGACAGCTTGCTGCGCCCAGTACCAGACTGTTTTCCAGAGCCTCGATCATGGCTCTGTCATTTAAAAGCTCCTGATACCATTTCAGGGAAAATCCCGTAAACCGCACAGGAAGCCTGGACTCGTTAAAGGAAAAAATGATCACCACTGCCACCGGCAGATACATCAGAAAAAACACAATTCCAAGATACAGCCCGGAGAGCTTCGTATTTTTTTTCATCCGATTCCCTCCAATTCTTTTACATTTGTTATTTTACGGTAAAGACCGATCATCAGTGAGGTAAGGATCATCAGCACCACTGCAAGAGCTGCCGCAAAGGGCCAGTTATTTCCCCTTGTCATCTGCTCCTGGATCAGACTTCCTACCAGAACGATCTTATTTCCTCCCAGGATGTCCGCTATAAAGAACAGTCCCATAGACGGAATAAAGGTAAGGATCACTCCTGACAGAAGTCCCGGAAGGGTCAGCTTAAAGGAAACGGTCCAGAATGCCTTTATTTTTCCCGCCCCAAGGTCACGGGCTGCCTCCACAAGAGACCAGTCCAGCTTTTCCGCACTGGAATATACGGAAAGGATCATAAAGGGCAGAAGTACATAAACCATACCCACTACAATAGCCGGATAGCTGTACAGGATTTTCAGCGGCTTATCAATGATACCCAGCCCCTTTAAAATATAATTCAGCACACCCTTGTTCTGAAGGATGATGATCCATCCGTAAAGACGGATCAGGGAATTGATCCAGAAGGGCAGCATCAGAAGAAGCATGGCTCTTTTTTTCCAGGTATCAGACATTTTTGCCATAAAATACCCGAAAGGATATCCCACCAGACAGATGATCACCGTACTGGTCAGGGCAAGCTGAAAGGATTCCCGGAAGGTCTGAAGATAAACCGGATCCAGGATTTTTCTGTAATTTTCCAGGGTCAGGTTCCACTCCACGGAGGTTCCGCTTCCCGGCTGGGCGAAGCTAAGAGCCACCATATAAATAAGAGGTCCTGCCACAAACACCAGCGTAAAAAAATACAGAGGCAGGATCATCCACACTGAGGTAGTTTTCTTTTTTGCTTTTGTTCCTTTCATCCTCAGGCCTCCCCGCCTTCCCGGACAGCATCCCGGTCTACAAGAACCGCATCCTCCGGCGCAAAGCACACGCTGACTGTCTGCCCCTGCTGCACTCTGGCGTCTATGCCATAGCGGCTTGCCACAAGCTCTGTCCCGTCTGTAAGCTTCAGAACAACCCGAAGAAGTCCTCCTGCAAAGGTTTTTTCCGTTACCACTGCCGAAAGGCCGCAGGAACATTCCTCGTCAATTCTTATGTTTTCGCTCCGCACTGCCAGAGTCACTTTTTCTCCGGGCCGGATTATCTCATTGTGAGAATCCGCCTGAATATGGCCTCCTGAAATATTAACAGCTACCTTTCCGTTTTCTGTGGCTCCTGCCACTCCTTTCAGGATATTCGCATTTCCCACAAAGGTTGCCACATAGCTTGTGCGGGGATGATTGTAGATTTCATCCGGAATTCCGATCTGTTCAAAGGTTCCGTGATTCATTACCGCGATCCGGTCGGACATGTTAATAGCCTCCTCCTGATCGTGAGTAATATAAATAAACGTAATGCCAAGCTTTTTCTGGAGCCGCTTTAATTCCACCTGCATGGCCCGTCTCAGCTGAAGGTCAAGGGCTCCCAGAGGCTCGTCAAGAAGAAGCACCCTCGGATTATTAATAAGGGCTCTGGCAATGGCAACTCTTTGCTTCTGACCGCCCGAAAGCTCAGAGGGCTTTCTTTTTTCATAGCCGGGAAGCTGCACCAGCTCCAGCATTTCCTTTACTCTTCTGCGGATTTCAGTCCTGGGAACCTTTTTCAGCCTCAGACCGTAACCGATATTGTCTGCCACATTCATATGAGGAAAAAGAGCATAGTTCTGAAATACCGTATTTACATCCCGGTCCTCCGGATTCAGAGCAGTTACATCCTTTCCATCCAGAAACACCTGTCCCGCATCCGGCATTTCAAGGCCTGCAATAATACGCAGCGTTGTTGTCTTTCCGCATCCGGAAGATCCCAGAAGGGTAATAAACTCACCTTTTTCAATAGCAAGACTGATGCCCTTTAAAACTTCCTCCTCATCTGAAAATCCTTTTCTGATATTTTTTAATTCCAAACACTTTTCTGTCATCTCTGTTTTTTATACTGCCTCCTTACTGTTTCTGTCCCGCACACATTTTCTGTCCGGGATGCTTTTATTTATATCGTTACTGTCTGCACCTCACTGTCCCGGAAGGTGTTCTGATATATATTCCAAAGTTCCGGGACATACGGGGCAAAATACCATCAACGAAAGCGATTTGAAATGCGTTTTGACCAGATTTCTGTGAACGGAGTGATCAGTAACTCTATATATTTACATTTGCTTTTCAATATACTCTATATATTGTTTTTTGTCAAAAACCGGAGTGAAATCATCCACGATCTTTTTTGCCTCCCGGGCATCGTTTCTCAAAAGCCGGTAAATGGTAAGCGCCATAAGCTTTGCCGGAAGAATATATGCCTTTTCTTCATCTGTGATCCGAAAATCTTCTCCGTGAAGCCGGCCTTCAAAGCCCCGGAAGGTAAAATTTACTACCGGAAACAGCTGGGTAAGATCTCCCATATCCGTACATGCATTGTTAAAGTCTCCCGGCTTCACAGTACGAAAAGAAACTCCCAACGCCTCTGCCGCCTGAACCAGCGCCGAATCCGCCTCCCTTGGACGGACAGGCATGTAGCCGGGAATCCTTTCTCTTTCAATTTTTCCGCCGAAAGCATAGGCAGCTCCGTCATAGGCCCGGTCGATCATCTCCTGTACTTCCTGAATCCGTTCCAGAGAAGATGCTCTGATCTTTGTTTCCACAACCGCCTCATCCGGCACACTGTTTACCACATCTCCGGCTTTTCGAATTACATTGTGAAGCCGCACATGATCCTCCTCCCGGAAGGTTTCCCGCATCAGTCCCATCATCTGAATGGCGCTTGAGGCAATACTTAGCGCGTTGACGCCATTCCAGGGATCAATGGCTGCATGGGCTGCTTTTCCCCGGACGGTCACTCGTTCTGCTGCAAAACCATTGCAGGCAGGATTCCCCAGATAAAAGTCCTCTTCAACCGGAACCATATGTACATGAGTCGTCATCACAAGATCCGTATTGTCAAACTCTCCTCTTCGGATCATTTCACTTTTGCCGGAACCGAAACAGATTCCCTGTTTCCGAAGGGCTGTTCTTTTATCTGCATCAATGTATTCTTCTGCAGGCACAGCCAAAAACGTCAGAGAGCCTGTAATCTGTTTTCTGATCTCAGGATCTGCAAAAGCCATTGCCGCCCCGGCCAGCACAGCCATCTGAGCATGGTGGCCGCAGGCGTGGGCTGTGCCGTTCTGCGCATCTGCCATCGGGTGAGCTTTGCATCCAATGGCATCCATCTCCCCGATCACTGAAATATTCGGAAACTTTCCCGTACTTTTTCCTGAAGCGTTTTTTCCTGCTCCGGATATCCGTTCCAGACCTCCGTCCTGGCTGTTCCAGTCGCCCCGGACTCCGGTCAGGGCAATTCCCTCCTGAACCTCATATCCATATTTTTTCAGAAGCTCTGCTGTTTTTTTCGCTGTTCGTACTTCCTGAAAGCCAGGCTCCGGATGCCCTTCAATATCCCTGGCAAAATACAGAATCTCCTGTCTGTGCTCTTCTATAAGATCAATGATCCGCTGTTCTGTTTCATCCATAACGGTTCTCCTCATAAATAAGTATATCGCCAATAAAAAGGACGTTTTTTCGTTTATCCTTTCTGTCAGTTTATACATGATCTGAAACACCTTACTGATATTTAATCATACCATAATCTCTGTCTATTGCAAGTGTCAGCAAAACCAAAATTCATCTGCAAAAGCAGCATTTCCGTTTTCCTGAACAATCTTCCTGCCCCTGATTTTTCCTGTAAAAACAAAAAACTGTTCTCTCATTTTCTGAAAGAACAGTCATTTTATTTGGATCGTATATATCACTTACTGATATCTGTATCATAAAAGCTGGAAATGAGACTCGAACTCACGACCCCTTCATTACGAGTGAAGTGCTCTACCGACTGAGCTATTCCAGCCTGTGACAACGGAAATCAAAGATTTTCCTTTATTTCCGCATGTTATAAGGGTTTTTAGCAGATTTTCCAACTGGTTAAGTATTACTTCGCTGTATCTTATAATACCATCTAATGTTATTCTGACTATGGTAAAACTATGGTAATTTCTTTCCTGCTTTTACCCTATTTACTTTTACCATAGTTTTCATTATAGTTATGGTAAAAGTACAACGTGTTCTCCAAACACATTTATTATCTTAATGCACAAATATAAGATTGTCAAGTAAAATTAAAAAACTAATCAACTATTGCGAACATACGTTTCGAATGATTGGAGGTATGATGCAATGGCAAGTCGAAGAAAAAATGGAGAAGGTTCATGGGGAACCAAAACAATTAATGGAATCAAATATAAATTCTACAAAGATGTAAACGGTAACTATTTCTACGGAAAAACCAATGCAGAAATCAACGCTAAAAAGGATGCTTATTACGAAAAGTATAAAGATGCTAAGAAAAGTCTTAAAAAACAAACTATTGTAGACAAAAGCAAAGAAGTAAAATCTCAGACATTCGGCGGTGGAATACTTAAATGGCTCAAAAAGGAAAAATTTTCGGAAGAAAAAGATCTACTTATGATGGATACGAAGATTGTATTATGGGGGAAATTATAGGATATGATGGTTATAGATTGACTGATAAGCAAATTGGAACTATAAACTTAGAAATTATCAACAAATACTACGCCTCTCTTGCAACTATATATTCAGCTGGGACGATAAAAAAAGAACAAGATAAAACCTGTTCTTTTTGAAAACTTTTATAAATTTGCTTTTAATCCCAGTTAATCTCGTTATGAGAAATTGTCGGAGATGTATCTGCTTTTGCTTCTAATATTGCTTCTATTTCGTCCGGAAGTGGTTCTGTCTCAGGAACAAAACGCACTAAAACTCTATAAATTGTATCAATGTCTTTTTCGGGGATCATATCAATCAAATATTTTATAGTCTCTCTGCTCATTTTTTCCTCCTATAATTTTTTATATACTTGACCTCTGGGCTTTATATCGTTAATAGTTACAATATCATTTTCAATCGTAAATCTCCAACTCTTAAACGATATTCATTGTCGAAACCTATTAGTTTTTTGATGTCACCAAATGGTATTTTTTCAATAGCTTCCCGTAAACGTCTTTTTGTAGGACTGTCCGCTGAATTAATATATTTTACAGCTTTCTTTTTGTATTTTATCTGCATTATATTCTCCTCTTTTAAATATATTATACCATTTTATACTATATGTGACTAATATATTTTTAATGGTTTCGGTATTCCTAAAATTTCATTTTAGGATTTAATAAAGCGGTCAAAATATTTTTGAATGACTTTAGAGAATGAATGTATAATTAAAATACGGAAGTCAAATTTATTGCCCTTATTATAAAAATAAATAGTCGGTTGTATGAAATTTATAATCGTTCAAATAATATCACATGAAATGTAAAATTATATCAGGTGATGTTATGAAGATAGAACGAGATGAACGACAATTTGATTTTCACGATACAGGGCTTGCTATCAAGCGGGCTCGGGAGGCCAGCGAGATGACACAGGAGCAACTGGCCTATATTGTTGACCGGGTTCCCCGTACCATTATATATCATGAGAATGATGGCCAGCACCCGAGTTTTAATACATTTTATCAGCTGGTTACAATGTTCGATATATCGGTAGATCAATACTTTTACCCGCCCAAAAATAAATGGAGCGAGTGCAGAAAGCAGTCTATGTAGAACCGCTGTCACTTCGGGTCAGGCTGGCCCGAAGGCACGAAAAAAGCAGGACATTTTTCATGTCCTGCCTGATATGTATCCTTATTCTGTTGGTTCCTCGGATGGAGCAATCAGAAGTGAATCGTCGATTACAATGTCTTCTGATGGTTTTAATAATTCTGTCAAAAATTCAGTGCCTTAAAATATTTTCTCTCCAAAAGATCAAGCCATCATCCATGCGGATCATCATTTTTAACATGAAAGCGGCCTCCTTTTTTATTATATCATCAGAAAACAGGGGCTACAATCTTGAAAGTCCAAATTTTTCGCCACCTTCTTTTTTTCAGGCCGCAGGCTTTTTGGATGTTTTTTTTGCTGTTGATCTTTTGCGGGCAGCCGGCTTTTTCAGCGGCTTCTTTTCTGCTTTTTCTGCCAGTGTACAGGACAGCACTACGGCTCCAAAAGCCGGAATCCGTATCTTCAGAGAATTTTCTCTCTCATCACATTCCTCTGCCTTACTGGATTTTGCCCTTGGATTTCCGGTACCCAGACCTCCGTATTCTTTTCGGTCGCTGTTAAAGATTTCTTTGTATTTGCCCTTAAAAGGAACGCCGATCTGGTAGTTTTCATAGGGCACTGCCGCAAAATTCACCACCGCTACAAGGGTTTCTTCCGGTTTTTCTGTTTTCCTCATAAAGGTCAGTACGTTTTCTTCATACTTCATCAGTTGGATCCATTCAAAGCCTTCATATTCATGGTCTTTCTGCCACAGTGCGGGATGAGAACAGTAAAGCTCATTCAGATCATGTAAAAATGTTTCCATTTCCCGGGAAAGCTCTTTACCCGGAGAAGTCATTTTAATTCCCGGATGAAGCATCTGATACGTATAGGCAGCTCTTATCTGGGCAAGCTTCTGTTTCTCATCGCCCGGAAGCTTATCCATAAATTCACTGATCTCCCCGGCACTTCTTGTTCCCAGTGTCAGTACATAATGCTCGCAGTAGGCATAGAGCATGGACAAAGTAAGCTGATCATGGTCATACTGACGCTGAACGGGATCCAGCTCCAGATAATGAATAAAATCACTGGTCCAGTTATTGTTCCATTTATAGTCAAAACCAATATGATCGTTTTCCACATCATCTGTAAGCTCCGGCCACAGTCCGTCCTCCTGAGCGATCATAAGAACACCGGGGTGCTTTTTCTTCATAACTGAATTCAGATGCTTCAGAAATTCTACTGACGCCAGGTTTTCGTTGGTTCCGTAAAGATTTGGCCGCCAGCTTTCGCCCTCTCTTCCATAATCCAGATAAAGCATGGAATCCACATCATCCACACGGAATCCGTCCACATGGTACACCTCTGTCCAGTAAAACGCATTGGCGATCAGGAAATCCTTTACCATTGGACTTTCATAATTATAAAGAAGGGTTCCCCACATAGGATGAACTGCCATTGCAGGATCCGGAACCTCATAAAGAGGTGTTCCGTCAAAGCACTCCAGTCCTTCTCCATGGCGCGGAAAATGAGCCGGAGTCCAGTCCAGTATCACACCGATATTTTCTTTATGGAGCTCATTGACCAGACGGGCAAAATCCTCCGGCACACCATATCTACGGTCAGGTGCATAGTAAGAAAATGTAGAATAAGGCCCTGACTCTTCGTCCAGGTATCCCATAACCGGATGAAGCTCCACATGGGTATAGCCCAGTTTTTTTACAAAGGAAACAAGTTCTTCCCCGTTTTTCCATTGAGTCAGGTCTGTTTCGTAAATAGATACCGGCTGATTCCTGTCCGCATATTTTTTGCGCTCCGCCATCCAGAAATCATCTGTCCAGGTAATGTCTCCGGCAGCTTTGTCCACTATGGATGCTGTGGCGGGAAAAGCCTCTGTGCAGGTTCCATAGGGATCCGCTTTCAGGAGCTTCTGACCTCCCCGGATTCTGACCTCATACTTATAAAGATCTCCTTTTTTTACTCCTGGAATAAAAAGCTCAAAAATACCGGACATGGGCCGTCTGTGCATCAGATGACCTCTGCCGTCCCAGCCGTTAAAATCTCCCACAACACTTACGCTTACCGCATTTGGAGCCCACACGGCAAAGCTGGTTCCTTCTGTTCCGTCTATGGTCATCACATGGGCGCCCATTTTTTCATAGGCATGATAATATACTCCTGCACAAAAAGCCTTTTCCTCTTCCTCTGTCATCTGCCCAGAAAAGGCATAAGGGTCTTCAAACTCCTTTGTTTCTCCGTTTTTTGTTACACGGAAAGAATAGGAAGGAATTTTTCTTCCGGACACAAGAACTGCAAAATATCCTGCCTCATCTTCCTTTTCCATAGAATATGCCTTTTTCTCTATCACCGCCTCGGCCTTTTCTGCCTCCGGGAAAAAGCCCTGCAGCAGTATCCCGTCCGGAGTGAGCCTTGGAGCCATAATATCTTTTGGAGATACTTCCTCCCCGTATATGATTGCTTCAATTCCTGGCCAGTCCATATAGTCATACGCTTTTCCGTTCATCTTCTCCAACCTCCTGACTGATTCCTCCGGCAAAAAGGGCTCTCCATTATCTAAAACAAATGGATTCTCCCCTGCAAAAGAATCTGTAATATTGTTATTTTACCATTTTTACTGTAAAAAATAAAGATTTGTCCGAATTTTGTTTGACAAAATTGATTCCCTACGCTAAATTGATAATAGCGAAAACATACAGATTGCCGGTCTGTTCCTGCCAGCTCAGGAGTCTGTGTGGATCACAAGATACTTAGGAGGTTTATTATGAAAAACAGAAAATACGATGTAACAGCACTTGGCGAACTGCTGATCGATTTTACCGAAAACGGCGACAGCGCTCAGGGGAATCCTCTGATGGAGGCAAATCCGGGCGGCGCTCCCTGCAATGTCCTTGCCATGCTGCAGAAGCTTGGCAAAAAAACAGCCTTTATTGGCAAAGTCGGAAACGATATGTTCGGAAATCAGTTAAAAAAGGCTGTAGAGGAAGTTGGAATTGATACACGCAACCTGATCATGGACCATAAGCATCATACTACGCTTGCTTTTGTCCATACTTATCCGGACGGGGACAGAGATTTTTCTTTTTATCGTGATCCCGGCGCAGATATGATGCTCACAAAGGAAGAGGTTCAGAAAGAACTGATTGAAGATTCCCGTATTTTCCATTTCGGTACTCTTTCTTCCACCCATGAAGGTGTCAGAGAAGCGACCCGTCATGCCATTGAACTGGCAAAAGAGGCCGGCTGTATCATTACTTTTGATCCGAATCTCCGCCCTCCTCTGTGGAATTCTCTGGACGATGCACGCAGAGAGATCGAATACGGAATGGGAAAATGCGATGTACTGAAAATTTCTGACAATGAAGTAGAATTTCTTTTCGGAACCACTGATTACGACAAAGGCGCTGCCCTGATCCGCGAAAAATACAACATTCCTCTGGTGCTTATCACTATGGGAAAAGACGGAAGCCGCGCTTATTACAAGGATCTCAGAGTGGAGGCTGCTCCTTTCCTTCAGGAAAACACCATTGAAACTACCGGCGCCGGAGATACTTTCTGCGCAAGCGCTCTCAACTATGTTCTGGAGCATGGTCTGGAGAATCTGACTGCTGAAAACTTAAAAGAGCTTCTGACCTTTGCCAACGCAGCCGCTTCTCTGATCACCACCAGAAAAGGCGCGCTTCGCGTTATGCCGTCCAGAGAAGAAGTTCTGGAATTTATCGCATCCAGACAGTAATTTTTCCGTGGAACAGATTATGAATAAATCTTCCAGAGAAAGGCACACCATAAAAAAAGCAGCCCGGTGTGCCTTTCCTCACACCATACCTATTCTGACAGGTTTTTTGTTTCTGGGCATGACCTATGGTATTTACATGAATGCTTCAGGATTCAGCTTCTGGTATCCCATGCTCATGAGCCTGACAATTTTTGCCGGATCCATTGAATTTGTTACCGTAAATCTTCTTCTGGGCGCCTTCCATCCTGTTCAGGCACTGGCCATGGCTCTGATGATTAACGCCCGTCATCTTTTTTACGGTATTTCCATGCTGGAAAAATACCAGGGAGCCGGTCTGAAAAAATTCTATCTGATCTTCGGTATGTGCGATGAAAGTTTTTCCATAAACTATGCCGCAGAAATCCCTGAAGATGTGGATCGAAGCTGGTTCATGTTTTTTGTAACCCTGTACAATCACATTTACTGGGTAACCGGCGCCACTCTGGGAGGCATCTTCGGCTCTCTGATTCACTTCAGTACAGAGGGACTGGATTTTGTCATGACAGCCATGTTTGTGGTAATCTTTATGGAACAATGGATGAAAGAAAAGAGCCATACCTGTTCTATTCTTGGGCTTTTGCTTTCTCTTATCTGCCTGATTATTTTCGGTCCGGACCGTTTCATCATTCCCGCCATGCTGATGCTCCTTGCCATGCTGACCTTTCTCCGGGTGCCTCTGACCAGAGGAGGTGAAAACCAATGACTCTTACAGAACAGATCATTACCATTGCAATGGTAGTGCTTGGGACTGTCCTGACACGTTTTCTGCCCTTTCTTCTTTTCCCGGCAGGAAAAGCCACTCCCAAATACATTCAGTATCTGGGAAAGGTTCTCCCTCCGGCTGTGTTTGGACTGCTTGTGGTCTACTGTCTGAAAAACGTAAGCATTTTTACCGGCAGCCATGGTATCCCTGAATTTCTGTCCATTCTTGCAGTGGTGTTTCTCCACCTGTGGAAACGACAGATGCTGCTGTCCATTGCCGGAGGGACAATTCTATACATGGTCCTGGTACAGCTTGTTTTTTAAATCTGATCAAAAAAAGGCCCCACTTTTTCAGTAAGACCCTTTTCTGCAAGTCAATTTTATTTTACCACACGAACCTTGGATACTCCCTCTACGGCACGAAGTTCTTCAAGCGCCTCTCTTGAAACTGTGCTCTCCAGATCAATAAGAGTATAGGCATACTCGCCCTTACTCTTATTTGTCATATCCGCAATATTCACGCCCTCTCCGCCAAGGATCTTGGTAAACTGGCTGATCATATTGGGGATATTTTTATGACAGATAGCAATACGTCCCACTGCCACACAGATTCCCATGTCGCAGTTGGGGAAATTCACAGAATTTTTAATGTTTCCGTTTTCAAGGAAATTCCGAAGCTCTTTTACTGCCATTTCTGCACAGTTTTCTTCTGATTCCTCTGTGGAAGCTCCCAGATGAGGAGTTACCAGTATCCCTTCCCGGCCTGCCACAAGAGGATTTGCAAAATCTGTCACATATTTTTTCACTTTTCCGCTTTCCAGTGCATTGATCAGCGCTTCTTCATCAACAAGAAGATCTCTGGCAAAGTTTAAAAGAACCACTCCGTCTTTCATTTTGTCAAAGGCTTCTTTGTTGATCATTTTGCGTGTGCTGTCAAGAAGCGGCACATGAATGGTAATGTAATCGCACTGGCTGTAGATCTCATCAAGGGATTTGCTGTGTTTGATGGTTCTGGAAAGATTCCATGCAGCGTCAATGGAAATATACGGATCATAGCCGTAAACCTCCATTCCCAGATGAGTAGCAGAATTGGCAACCATGGCTCCAATGGCTCCCAGGCCGATGATTCCAAGCTTTTTGCCGCTGATCTCGCAGCCTGCAAACTGCTTTTTCTGCTTCTCCGCAAGCTTATCAATGTTTTCCTTGTCCTTCTGACCGGCTACCCACTCAATACCGCCCACAATGTCGCGGGAGGCAAGGAGCATTCCTGCAATTACCAGCTCCTTTACACCGTTGGCATTGGCCCCCGGGGTGTTAAAAACAACGATTCCCTGTTCCGCGCAGGCATCAACAGGAATATTATTTACACCGGCGCCGGCGCGGGCAATAGCCTTTACAGAATCGCCAAGCTCCATATCATGCATCTTGGCGCTTCTTACAAGAACAGCATCCGCTTCATTGATATTTTCTGTTTTTGTGTAATCCTCACTGAACATGTTCAGGCCTCTTTCGGCAATGGGATTCAGGCAGTGATACTGAAACATTACGCATTCTCCTCCTCAAATTTTTTCATAAAAGCAACAAGGGCTTCCACTCCCTCTTTCGGCATTGCGTTGTAAATGCTGGCGCGCATGCCGCCCACGGTTCTGTGACCTTTCAGATTTACAAAGCCTGCTGCCTTTGCTTCTTTTACAAATTTCGCATCCAGATCTTTATCGCCTGTAACAAACGGAACATTCATCAGTGAGCGGGATTCCGGCTCCACCGTTCCTTTAAACAGCTTACTTTCATCCAGGAAATCATAAAGGCTCTTTGCTTTTTCTTCGTTTCTTCGTTTCATCTCCTCAAGTCCGCCCATGGACTTCAGCCACTTAAATACCTTTCCGCACACATAGATGCAGTAAGCGTTTGGAGTATTATAAAGGGAGCCTGCGTCTGCATGAGTCTTGTAGGTAAGCATGGTAGGTGTACCTGGAAGGACATCCTCAGTGATCAGATCTTCACGGATGATCACGATCACCATTCCCGCAGGTCCGATATTTTTCTGGACTCCGCCGTAAATGATTCCGTATTTACTTACGTCAACAGGCTCGGAAAGGAAGCAGGAGGAAACGTCTGCCACCAGAGTTTTGCCCTTTGTATTGGGAAGAGTTTTAAATTTTGTTCCATAAATGGTATTGTTTTCGCAGATGTACACATAATCGGCATCAGGACTGATATCCAGATCACTGCAGTCCGGAATATAGGAAAAGGTCTTATCCTCAGAAGATGCGATCTTATTGACCTTGCCGTACTTCTGCGCTTCCTGATAAGCTTTTTTGGCCCACTGTCCGGTGACAATATAATCTGCCACCCCGTTTTTCATCAGGTTCATGGGAATCATTGCAAACTGCTGTGATGCCCCTCCCTGCAAAAAAAGCACCTTATAGTTGTCCGGAATGTTCATCAGATCTCTCAGATCCTGCTCCGCCTCATCAATGATTTTCTGAAATTCAGGGCTTCTGTGACTCATTTCCATCACAGACATGCCACAGCCCTGATAATCCATCATTTCTTCTGCCAGTTCTTTCAGTACCGGTTCCGGCAGTACAGCCGGTCCGGCGGAAAAGTTATACACTCTGCTCATTTTTCATATCCTCCTCGTCAAAGACATCATCAATATTTGCCCCGGCAGGCACCATTGGAAATACACTTAAATCCTGATCGATCCAACAGTCCAAAACCACCGGACCATCAGAAGACAGAGCTTCTTTAAGCGCAGGTTCCACTTCCTCCATTTTTGTGACACGGATGGCCTTTGCCCCCATGCCCTCGGAGATCTTCACAAAATCCACTGCATCATTTAATACAGTATGCGAATATCTGTGATCGTAGAATAAAGTCTGCCACTGGCGCACCATTCCCAGAACATGGTTGTTCAGAACGATCTGCACAAGTGGTTTTCCACAGCGCACTGCTGTTGCAATCTCATTCATGTTCATCCGGAAACATCCGTCACCTGCGATATTTACCACAGTTTTTTCCGGTCTTCCCATTTTTGCTCCGATAGCTGCCCCCAGACCAAATCCCATGGTTCCCAGGCCGCCGGAGCTTAAAAATGTTCTCGGTTCTTTGTATTTATAATACTGAGCCGCCCACATCTGATGCTGTCCCACATCTGTAGTGATAATTGCATCTCCGTCGGTCAGTTCATAAAGTTTTTCAATGATATACGGTCCGGTAAGCTGGGTATGATCGTAATTCAGAGGATATTTTGCCTTCATCTCCTGAATATGTTCCATCCACTGAGGATGCTTTTTCTCCGGGATTTCCTCCAGAAGCCTTCTTAAAACTTCTTTGATGTCGCCTTCTATATAAGCATCCACCAGAACGTTTTTATTGATTTCCGCAGCGTCAATATCTATCTGAAGAATCTTTGCTTTATTGGCAAAGGTTTTTGCATTTCCGGTTACACGGTCACTGAACCGGGCTCCCAGAACAATCAGAAGATCGCACTGACTGACTCCCAGATTGGAGGTTTTTGTTCCATGCATTCCCAGCATTCCCGTATAATATGGATCTTCTCCTGAGAATCCGCCTTTCCCCATAAGGCTGTCGCAGACCGGAGCCTGAATCCTGTGAGAAAGCTCTGCGATTTCTTCCGATGCGCCGGAGATCACAGAACCGCCGCCAACAAAAATAAACGGTTTCTGCGCCTTGCAGATCATGTTTACTGCCTGTTCCACATTCTCCCTGTGGATCTCGCTTGTCTCACGGTTTACGGTTGCCGGACGGCGGGGAGAATAATCATAAAGCGCCCCTGTCACATCCTTTGTCACATCCACCAGAACCGGCCCCGGACGTCCGCTCTTTGCAATATAAAAAGCCTTTCGTATGGTGTCCGCAAGCTTGGTGATATCCTTTACAATATAACTGTGCTTGGTGATCGGCATAACGATTCCTGCAATATCCACTTCCTGGAAGGAATCTTTTCCCAGAAGAGGCTTTCCTACGTTTGCAGTGATCGCCACTACCGGAACAGAATCCATATATGCAGTGGCGATTCCGGTTACCAGGTTTGTGGCTCCCGGTCCTGAAGTTGCCATACACACTCCTACTTTTCCGGTTGCACGTGCATAGCCGTCTGCCGCATGAGCCGCTCCCTGCTCATGGGAGGTCAGAACATGATGAATCTCATCTCTGTATTTATAAAGTGCATCATAGACGTTCAGGATAGCCCCGCCCGGATAGCCAAAAACGGTATCCACGCCCTGTTCCTTCAGACATTCTATGATAATTTCCGCGCCTGTCAGCTGCATATCGTCTCCTCCTTATTCCCTCTGTATTTTCCGGTGTATCTCTTCAATCTTATATTGATTCCCTGTAAAACTGTTGCTGTTTTATGATACCTGTAAAATGTTTTTCAGGCTTCTTTATATAACAGATCATTTTTTTCATTATTTCTGGATCTTCGGTACCTCAAGGATCGCTCCGCGGTTTCCGGAGGTTACCATAGACGCATATCTTGCCAGATATCCTGTGGTTACTTTTGGTTCTCTGGGCTGCCATCTCTCTTTTCTTGCCTGCATTTCCTCATCGGAAACCTTTACTTCCAGTTTCAGTGCCGGAATATCAATACTGATGATATCTCCTTCTTCGATCAGAGCAATGGGTCCTCCTACTGCCGCTTCCGGAGAAACATGTCCGATGGAGGCTCCTCTGGACGCGCCGCTGAACCTTCCGTCCGTAATAAGAGCCACTGAAGAGCCAAGTCCCATGCCTGCAATTGCGGAAGTAGGATTCAGCATTTCTCTCATTCCCGGTCCGCCTTTCGGGCCTTCGTAACGGATTACAACTACGTCTCCCGGTACAATTTTTCCGCCCTTGATGGCGTCAATGGCATCCTCTTCACAGTCAAACACTCTGGCCGGTCCTTCATGAACCATCATCTCTTCCACAACCGCAGAACGTTTTACCACTCCTCCGTCAGGAGCAAGGTTTCCTTTCAGGACTGCAAGTCCTCCTGTCTGGCTGTATGGATTGTCAATGGGGCGTATTACCTCAGGATTCAGGTTTACACAGTTTTTAATGTTTTCTCCCACAGTCTTTCCTGTGACAGTCATACACTCTGTATGAAGAAGTCCTTTTTTATCCAGCTCGTTCATAACTGCATAAACGCCGCCTGCTGCGTTTAAATCTTCCATATAAGTAGGTCCTGCCGGAGCAAGGTGACAGAGGTTTGGAGTTTTTTCACTGATGCTGTTCGCAAAGCTGATATCAAAATCCATGCCGATCTCATGGGCAATAGCCGGAAGATGAAGCATACTGTTTGTGGAACAGCCAAGAGCCATATCCACTGTCAGAGCGTTGAGAATGGCTTCCTCTGTCATAATATCTCTTGGGCGGATATTTCTTCTGTACATTTCCATAACCTGCATTCCTGCATGTTTGGCAAGACGGATCCTTTCAGAATAAACGGCCGGAATCGTTCCGTTTCCGCCAAGCCCCATACCCAGAACCTCTGTAAGACAGTTCATGGAGTTTGCAGTATACATACCGGAACAGGATCCGCAGGTAGGGCAGGTTTTGTTTTCGTATTCTGTCAGCTCATCCTCAGAAATATTTCCTGCCGCATAAGCGCCCACTGCTTCAAACATACTGGAAAGACTGGTTTTGTGTCCGTGGATACGTCCTGCAAGCATAGGACCTCCGCTTACAAATACCGTTGGCACATTGATCCTGGCAGCTGCCATCAGAAGGCCCGGAACATTCTTGTCACAGTTCGGAACCATCACCAGGGCGTCAAACTGATGAGCCATTGCCATTGCCTCAGTGGAATCCGCGATCAGATCTCTTGTAACAAGAGAATATTTCATTCCTGTATGTCCCATGGCAATGCCGTCGCAGACTGCAATGGCCGGGAATACAACAGGGGTTCCGCCAGCCACGGCAACTCCCTGTTTTACTGCATCCACTATTTTGTCAAGATTCATATGTCCGGGAACAATTTCATTGTAAGAGCTTACAATTCCTACCATGGGACGTTCCATTTCTTCCTTTGTAAATCCAAGAGCATTAAACAGGGACCTGTGCGGAGCCTGCTGGGAACCTTTTTTTACTGCATCACTTCTCATGTATATGTCTCTCCCTTCTGTATCGTAAGACAGATCATCCTGCCTGATGTTTGCTGTAAATTGAAAAGCCGGTAATTGCAACTGATCCTTTCTGTAAATTCAGTGCCCGGCAAATAATTTCTGATTCTTGTCCGTTTCCTTTCTGTCACACCGCTGCTGCGATCAGATCACCCATCTCAGCGGTTCCCACTTGCCTGCAGCCCTCTGACATAATATCGCCTGTCCGGCAGCCATCTTTAAGAACCTTCTGCACTGCTGCCTCCACTGCGTCTGCTTCTCTGTCAAGGTCAAGTGAATAGCGGAGCATCATCGCCGCTGACAAAATGGTTGCAATAGGATTTGCCTTATTCTGTCCTGCAATATCCGGCGCCGAACCGTGACTGGGCTCATAAAGCCCAAATTTTGTATCATTCAGACTTGCCGAAGAAAGCATTCCGATAGAGCCTGTTACCATGCTCGCCTCATCAGAAAGAATATCGCCAAACATATTCTCTGTAAGGATCACGTCAAACTGTCCCGGATTGTGAACAAGCTGCATAGCGCAGTTGTCAACCAGCATATGCTCCAGAGTCACCTCCGGGTAATCCTTTGCCACTTCTTCCACAACCTTTCTCCAGAGCCGGGAAGAGTCCAGCACATTGGCCTTATCTACGCTTGTCACCTTTTTCTTTCTCTTCATGGCAATGTCAAAAGCCTTTACTGCAATGCGGCGGATTTCATTTTCATTATAGGAAAGTGTGTCAACTGCTGTTTTTACACCGTTCTCTTCGACAGTCCTTCTTTCTCCGAAATAAAGTCCTCCGGTAAGCTCCCTGACAATGATCATGTCAAAGCCGTTCCCAATGATCTCCTCTTTCAGAGGACAGGCAGCCTTAAGCTCCTGATAAAGATATGCCGGACGAAGGTTTGCAAAAAGATTCAGGGCCTTACGGATTGCCAGAAGGCCAGCCTCCGGGCGTCTGGATGGTTCCAGCCGGTACCAGGGAGAGGTCTTTGCATCCCCTCCAATGGAGCCCATCAGAACTGCGTCGGAAGCCTTTGCAGTTTCTACTGCTTCCTCTGTCAAAGGCACCCCATGCACATCAATGGAAGCGCCGCCTAACAAAACCTCTGAGTAAATAAACTTATGACCATATTTGCTGCAGACAGCGTCCAGAACCTTTCTGGCCTCCCTTACAATTTCCGGTCCAATCCCGTCGCCGGGAATCAAAGCAATTTTATATTCCATTTTCTTATTTCCTTTTTCCGCAGGAAACCACCCTGCAGATCCCTTTCCTTTTTGGATTGTTACTATAATAACGCACTTTGCGGAAGATTTCAACCTGTTAAAGCGAAAAAGCCATCAAAAAAAGAGTTGTACATGATCATACATTGCACAACTCTCCTTAGACTAAGTCATATACCACAAGCTACCCCAACTGTTTTTTTAGAAAAAAGGGCCTCAGTTCTCACCAACACCTAGTGTATTTTTATCTTTATTCTCTATAGCAAAATACTGAATTTCTCGTGTACTCAATTCATTTATGATTGCTTTCCATATGGAGTTTTTTCTTCTGCTACCATCGACAGCGTTTCCTGACCATCCAAATCATATACCACTGTTTTATGCTCTGGCTCTGTAAAGGCAGACGAACCTCCGATGCCAAAATACTTTTCAAAGAAGGTTTTCAGCTTTTCAATAACTCCCTGTTTTTTCTTGGTTCTTCCACCACCACCAAAACGGGATATAGGCGGCATAAGTTTATCTATGTCAGTTCCGACTGTTCTAATTTCGCCGTCCCGAAACGCATTTTCTATGAACTTTCGGGTATCCTCTGGCTTCAGTTTTTCTTCCTTAATGATAACATCAAGGTCATGATCACGCTGTGCCACCACAAATTCATGCCACTCATTCATGACATCATCCACATCATTGATTCCTGCAATAAAAGTTTCAATGAGCTGTTTCTTACTGCGCAACTCTGGGCTCGCATCAATCGCCTTATTGATGGTTATCAGCACTTCCTTGTCTTCGCAGTGTGTATCATGATACTTCTTTACAAGCATGAGGATATAATCAATGTTAATTTCTATCTGCCGGATCAGTTCAATTTCAAATACCACATCATCTGTAATATCTGTACTTTCCTGACGCTTGCGTTTCCACTCATCACGCAAGTCCTGATAACGACCGAGGTAATCCTGTAAATCACGCTCAGAAATCAGCTCATTGCCCTTGAACTCATCAAAAGAAAGCAAAAGATTTCTCATGCGGAGAATTGCACCAAACAGAGCAATAAAGTCCTTTTGATTCTGTTCTCCGATAATCTGCGGTTCTGATAACGGAAATTTATGATTCAAGTCCTCCATCATATCCACATAACCCGGCATCGGTTTACCATCTATAGACTCATATCCATAATAATAATCTTTAAAACTCTGTAGCAGTACAATACCTCCGGCATTCTTATCCCCAAACAGGGAAATGGCACTATCCACACGCTTTTGCAGATTTCGGAAACACACAATATTTCCAAAGGTCTTAATAGAATTCAGAATACGGTTGGTACGAGAAAATGCCTGTATCAGTCCGTGCATTTTCAGATTTTTATCTACCCATAGCGTATTCATGGTTGTGGCATCAAAACCTGTAAGGAACATATTTACTACGATCAAGATATCCAATTCCTTATTTTTCATGCGAAGCGACACATCTTTATAATAATTCTGGAATTTATCACTTGAGGTATCGTAATTCGTATGGAACATTTCATTATAATCCTTAATGGCTTCTTCCAGAAATTCTCTGGACGGCTGATCAAGTGCAGAGGTATCTTCAGAATTTTCTTCATCCAGAATACCATCCGATTCTTCTTCGTTTGCACCATAACTGAAAATGGTTGCAACACGCAATTTCTTGGTCGGATCTGCTGCCATTTGCTTTTTGAATTCCTGATAATATAATTTTGCCATCGGAACACTCGATACCGCAAAAATAGAATTAAAACCACTAATACGCTGTTTCTGCTTGATTTCCTCTACCTCATCCCGCTTGGCAGAAGCTACCTCTGAAATATTAGTAAGCGCATTATATATGTATGTTTTATCCCCACGATACGTCTTCTGGTCAAAATGTTCCAGTATGTACTGTGTCACAATGCGAATACGCTCAGGAGCCATCATAACCTTTTCACGGTTAATGTCCCAGACCATCTCATCTGTGATTTCTTCCTCCACATCCATCGTTTTAATATAATCAACCCGGAATGGAAGAACATTTTTATCGTTAATAGCATCCACAATCGTATAACTGTGAAGCTGATCTCCAAAGATCTGACCTGTAGTAAAGAATTCTGGATTCTTGGCTCTGCCAGAATTAACAGAGAAGATTGGTGTTCCTGTAAATCCAAACAGATGATATTTCTTAAAATTTTTTACAATAGCAGTGTGCATATCCCCAAACTGGCTGCGATGGCACTCGTCAAAAATAATAACGATATGTTTCAGATAAACTTCATGTCCCGGATTCTTTTTTATAAAGGTAGCCAGTTTCTGAATTGTGGTAATGATGATATGCGCATCTGGGTCTTCCAACTGCCGTTTTAATATGGTAGTCGATGTATTGCTGTTGGCTGCACCTTTTTCAAAACGGTCATATTCTTTCATAGTCTGGTAATCCAGATCTTTACGGTCAACCACAAACAGTACCTTATCAATATACGGCAGCTTCGATGCCAGTCTTGCCGTCTTAAATGAAGTCAGTGTCTTGCCAGAACCTGTGGTATGCCAGATATAACCACCACCCTCGACACTGCCGTACTTCTTATAATTATTGGCAATTTCGATACGATTGAGAATTCGCTCCGTAGCTGTAATTTGATACGGGCGCATAACCATTAGCATATCTTCCGATGTAAAAATACAATATTTCGTAAGAATATTCAGAATCGTATGCTTTGCGAAGAAGGTCTTTGTAAAGTCAATCAAATCTGGAATCACACGGTTATTGGCATCTGCCCAGAAGCAGGTAAACTCAAAGCTATTACTGGTCTTAGTCTTACTTGCTCCCCGCTTCTCATGTTCCTTTTCTGCATTCCGTCTGGTGCTGTTGGAATAATACTTTGTATTTGTTCCATTGGATATAACAAAAATCTGGATATACTCATACAGTCCGCACCCCGCCCAAAAAGAATCCCTCTGGTAACGGTTGATCTGGTTGAATGCCTCACGGATGGCAACACCTCTACGCTTCAGCTCAATATGCACAAGCGGCAGACCATTGACTAATACTGTAACATCATAGCGGTTATCATGCTTTGCACCATTCTCTGTACCAATCACACAGCCCAGGCTGCCCTCTCTGCTGCCTGAGGCAGCATTCACCTTGTATTGATTGATGACCTGCAACCTGTTATTATGAATGTTCTTTTTATCTATAAGCGTAATGTTCTTGGAAGAACCATCATCACGAGTCAGAACTTGGACATTATCCTCCTGTATCTTACGAGTCTTTTCCACAATATGTTCATTGGGATTCGCAACAGCATTTTTGAAAAAAGCATCCCACTCTGTGTCTGAAAACTGATAATTATTCAGTTCCTCTAATTTTTTACGGAGATTGGAAATCAGATCTTTCTCCGTGTGAATAGGCAGATACTCATATCCCTGTTCGCAGAGCAGACGGATAAATTCCTGTTCCAGTTCTGCTTCGCTCTGATAACTGTCAGAACGTTTTTTCACTGGCTCATATTCTGTGACAACGGTATTCTCCGATGTCTCCGCTACAATATTAAAGTATGGCACATCCTCGCCTCCTTACTTTGGTAATTCTTTAAAAGATAACAGCTTATCCCTGTAATATTCATATTGCTTCTGACGTGCTTCGATTTCTGCCGGAAGTCCTGTGGCCAGATCATTGCAGAGAGTATCAAAACGGTCGAGAATATCGGTAATACGATTTTGTTCCTGTAATAAAGGAATTTGTAATTCAATACTATTGAGCATTTCGCCACTTACATGAGGAACTCCTGCACCACGTTTCATAGCATTTAGTTCTGACTCCATGTTTTTCAAAACATAATATAAAAATTTTGTGGTAATTAATTCGCTTTTTTCTTCGTAACCAAATCCATCTGTAACAAAAATTTTCTGATTCCAATAGGAAACAAATCCTGCTGATGCACCACTTCGTGCAACCACCACTATTTCCCCATCATGATTGTGCTTGTCAATATAATACGCTGGTTCTTGTCCTCCAAGAATTACAGGGATAGATCCTGCCTTTGTATTTTTCTTTGTGATGTATTCTCCTCTGAATACATTTGCAACTTTTCCCAACGGTAGCATAACATAACCAAACACATACTGGATGAGCTTAATTGCGCTCAGCTCTGTCTGTCTGTCTGTCTGTCTGTCTGTCTGTCTGTCTGTCATGAGCATGCTACCTGTTTCAGCAAATGTCAAGAGCAAATCACGATAATATTCATATTGTTTCTGACGTGCTTCAATTTCAGCTGGCAAACCAATATTCAGATCAGTACAAATGGCTTCAAAATTATCAAGAACATTAACAAGCCTTTTCTGTACATCCAATGCCGGAACAGGAACAGGGAATTGATTTAGCATCGGTCTTCGAATAGATGCCACAGACCCCTGAAACATAGTTTTCTGTATATATGGCAAAAATGCCGATCTCATATAGTGAAAATAATACCTCGGTAATACATCTGGAGTATTTATATGAATTCGGTATGCTCTTTGATGCAAAGCATATTTTCCTTCAACATAATGAAATACCTTTCCTACACCGACTCCATCGCCAGCAGTAATAATGGCAGTTTCATCATATTCATATTCATTTTTTCGCAACGGTTCCTGTGAGCGGACATAAAAAGGATATTTACCTTCTTCAACTCCTTCATTAGTGTTACTACTACCAGTACCAATATCAGCAATATCAGCTAATGGAACAATTTTAACATTGTTATCAAATGTCAGCAGTTTATTGCGATAAAATTCATACTGTTTCTTCCGAGCTGTAAGCTCGGCTGTAAGCTCGGCTGTAAGTAACGTGAAAGAGTCCAAAATATGGACTATTTCACGTTGTACCTCCAGAGGAGGTACAGGAAGCTTAATAGCTTTAATTGATGGTACGCTGGAATGGACAACTTTACTTTTTACCTTTCCAGAGCTTTTTTGTTTTTGTGCATCTACAGTTGATAAAGCGTAACTTATGTATTTGGGATCTTCTTTATGTTTCAGTACAACAATATCTCCACCCGCTAAACATTTCTCATTTCCTATATATGCGCAACACTTTGCAATATCTTCAACACTTTCTCCAGTTATTGCAAACAAAATATCTCCATATTCAAAATACTTTGGCGATTTTACATACTCCAATTTTGTATGAGACTTGCATTTTTCAAACCAGACACCGTACGTTGTATAAATTTCCCCATAACGCACACACGGTATCCCTTCCTCCGTTACCTGGTCCCTTTTAATACCAGAGCCTCTGTATATATCCACTGCTATTTCATCAATCGTTTTATATTCCACACCGTTTGGGCAAAACTCCGCAATCAATTCATCTAATCTGCTCATGCTTCAGTCTCCTTGCTCAAAACAGCCCGTAATCTTTTTGTAAGTTTTTGTTTCAAATCATTATCGTTTTCATAAAGAACAATGTTATCACCACTTACATCAAAATGAACTCTTTCATTTTCAAAAAAGCTTCGTTTACAAGTTAGAATTAATTTAATTGGATGATTACATAATTGTAGACCTCTAGCAATTCCAGCTTCATAATAAACACCGCCACGATTTCCTGTTAAATCTGCAATCAAAGCAACAGAATCTGTTATTTCAGCAGTAATTTCTCCGATAATAGATCCATTGAATTGTTTCTCATCAATTCTCATAGCTGAATAATTCAACGATTGAATAACAGGCTTATATACCTGTTCGTATGTAGAAGCAGTTTCCTCCGCAAACATCATAGCAACAAATATTTGATTTCTTTTCGTTATTGGTGGAATAGACACTTTATCATATTTTTTCTTATAAAGTTGGCGTAATAATGCCACCAAATTTTCGCAACGCTGAAAAGCATCCCCTTGCTTTTTTATGCCATCAATAAGTATCCTCGCTTCTTCGTTATTTTCATTAATTTCTTCTAAAAACGCCTCGACCTCATAAACCCATTCACTAACATTAGGCTGCTTGGGATTATCAATCAATTTTTTTAACGCTTCTTTTTCATCCATAATTACACCTCGATTTCTGCGATGATTTTATCAATCTCATCACGGAGTACCTGCTCACGAGCAACAATTTCCTTAATTTCTGCATTCAGCTTCACAATATCAATTTTCTCTCTGGTATCTTCGACTTCAACATATGTAGACACAGACAAATTATAATCATTTCCGGATATTTCCTCATAGCCCGCCAGATGTGCAAAATGCTCCACTTCTTCACGCTTGGCAAACACATCCACAATCCGCTCGATATTCTCTGGTGTCAGTTTATTATTGTTGGTAACCTTCACACACTCGCTTGTAGCATCAATAAACAGGGTCTTGTTATCTGCCTTGTTCTTTTTCATTACCATGATACAGGTTGCAATCGAAGTGCCAAAGAACAAGTTACTCGGCAACTGAATAATGCAGTCCACATAGTTATTATCCACAAGATATTTACGGATTTTCTGCTCTGCGCCACCACGATACATAATTCCCGGAAAGCATACGATGGCAGCAGTTCCATTCGACGCAAGCCACGACAAACTGTGCATGATAAATGCCATATCTGCCTTACTTTTCGGTGCAAGAACTCCGGCAGGAGAAAATCTTGGGTCATTAATCAACAATGGATTATCTGTTCCTGCCCATTTTATAGAATATGGTGGATTGGATACTATTAATTCAAACGGTTCATCATCCCAGTGCTGTGGTGCAAGCAATGTATCCTCACATGCAATGTTAAATTTATCGAATCCAACATCATGCAAAAACATATTGATACGACACAGGTTGTAAGTTGTGATATTGATTTCCTGACCGTAAAATCCATTACGAATAGCGTCCTTGCCAAGAATTTTCTCAGCTTTCAAAAGTAGTGAACCAGATCCACACGCCGGATCATATACTTTATTGATTTCTGTTTTTCCTACAGTACCAAGTCGTGTGAGTAATTCAGACACATCTGCCGGAGTAAAGAATTCCCCACCAGATTTTCCGGCATTCGAGGCATACATGGTCATAAGGTACTCATATGCATCACCAAACGCATCAATAGAGTGGTCTTTCACATCTCCCAGATTCATTTCACCCACACCATTCAGAAGTTTCACGAGTTTTTCATTACGTTTTGCAACTGTAGCACCCAATTTATTGCTGTTTACATCATAATCATCGAATAATCCGGCAAAATCACTTTCCGACTCGCTTCCTTGTGCAGATTCTTCTATATGTCGGAACACACGCTCCAATGTTTCGTTTAAATTTTCGTCATTCGCAGCATCCGCACGTACATTGCAGAACAGCTCACTGGGCAGAATGAAGAATCCTTTTTCTTCAACCAATCCTTCTCTAGCTTCTTCTGCATCCTCATCTGATATTTTCGCAAAATCAAATCCAATGTTACCTGCATCAGCCTCACCGCTGTTTATGTAATTACACAGGTTTTCGGAAATATAGCGATAAAACATCGTACCAAGAACGTAATTTTTAAAGTCCCAACCATCGACTGCTCCACGCAGTTCATCTGCAATCGCCCATATTGCACGGTGCAATTCATCACGTTCCTGTTCCTTTTTGGTATCAACCATTTTCTCTTCCTCCATTATCCTCTGGTAAAAATTCCAGAATATCGTCAACGCCACAGTTCAGAACACGACATATACTTTCTATACTTTCGAGAGAAACATACCCATTGCGTTTCAGCCGTGTGATAATATTGGCTGAGAAGCCAGCCTCCTGCTGCAACTGTGCGTTTGTCATATTTTTTTCTATCAGTAAATGAAATAATTTTTTGTAGCTGACCGCCATGCCATCCCTCCACTATTTTTAATAAATATAGATAAAATATATCACGAAAAAGTGAATTTTTCAATCTACACAAAACACAGAAGTTTGACAGTTGTAAAATAAATAATCCTTCACCAAGCCTTATAAACTACTGGTTGTAGCTTTTTTATTTCTCAAATTGTAAAAGATGGGATATCTTTTTATCATTTACAATTTAATTTAGTCATTTTCAATAAAAAGACTAAATTAAAATTCTTTATGACGAAGATAACACCAAATATTCACATATATGTATCAGGAAATTTTTCCAAAAAAATAAGCACCGGTCACCCGGTGCCTATTTTTCGTTATGCAGTTGCCTGCTCAGCTTTCTCTACTTCTGCAATTGCCTGTTTTCTCATAGGAATACGGCAGTTTTTGTTGTTTCCAAACTCTACAATAACGTCTTCTTCTGTCATGTCAATAACAACACCGTAGAAACCGCTTGTTGTTACAACGCTGTCGCCTACTTCCATACTGTTCAGCATAGCCTGAAGTCTTTTCTGCTCTTTTTTCTGAGGGCGGATCATCAGGAAATACATAATTCCAAAGATGATTACCATCCAAATGATCATCATGCCCATACTTGCAGCTCCGCTTGCTTCCATTTTGTTTCCTCCTGTTTCCTGACTGTCTTACCTGCTTCCCTGTCCGGAAGCATTATAACACATCATACACAAAAATAAGAATTTCTTCAAGTGTTTTTGTTGCTTTTTTTCTATTTCTGTATTTTATTTATACAGTTTTTATTCTCCTCTGAGGAAGCCTTCCAGTCGCATTTTCTTATATTCTGCAAATCTGCCTTCATCAAGAGCTTCTCTGATCTCCTCCATCATGTGATTATAAAAATACAGATTATGGAGAACGCAGAGGCGCATTCCCAGCATCTCCTTTGCTTTCAGAAGATGACGGATATAGGCTCTGCTGTAATGACGGCAGGCCGGACACTGACAGCCTTCTTCTATCGGTCTTGTATCCAGTTCATATTTTGCATTGAACATGTTCATTTTTCCATGATTGGTATACACATGGCCATGACGTCCGTTTCGGCTTGGATATACGCAGTCAAAGAAATCCACGCCTCTGTCTACGCCTTCAATGATATTGGCAGGTGTTCCCACCCCCATAAGATAGGTGGGTTTGTTCTGAGGCAGATACGGAACCACTGCATCCAGGATCCGATACATTTCTTCATGAGTTTCTCCTACTGCAAGTCCGCCTACTGCATAACCGTCCAGATCCATTTTTGCAATTTCTTTTGCATGCTCAATACGGATATCTTCATAAATGGCGCCCTGATTGATGCCAAAAAGAAGCTGATTCTTATTGATGGTATCCGGCAGACTGTTCAGCCTTGCCATTTCTGTTTTGCATCTGGCAAGCCAGCGGGTAGTCCTCTCTACGGATTTCTGCACATAATCTCTGTCTGCAACACTGCTTGGACATTCGTCAAAGGCCATGGCAATGGTGGATGCAAGATTGGACTGGATCTGCATACTTTCCTCCGGACCCATAAAGATTTTATGTCCGTCAATATGGGACTGGAAATGAACGCCCTCCTCCTTGATCTTGCGGAGCTTGGCAAGGGAAAACACCTGGAAACCACCGGAATCTGTCAGGATCGGTTTGTCCCATACCATAAACTTGTGAAGCCCGCCAAGCTGTTTTACCACTTTATCACCAGGGCGCACATGAAGATGATAGGTATTGGAAAGCTCTACCTGAGTTCCAATCTCATGAAGATCCATGGTGGACACCGCGCCTTTAATGGCGCCGATGGTTCCTACATTCATAAATACAGGGGTCTGTATGGTACCGTGGACCGTATGAAACTCTGCTCTTTTTGCACGCCCCTCTGTTTTCAGCAACTTATATTCTGCCATAGTTCTGCTTCCTCTTTCTGCGGTAATATTTTTACTGTTTTTCAGTATAACTTGTATTGCATAAAAAGTAAAGTACGCAGCCGGAGGAAATCCTGCTGTTTGTACTGTGATAGATCGCGCCCTATAAACGACCGATATATTTTCACATATCAAAATCAGATTATTTTTATCTGTTTTTCAGAATCCCACGCCTGTTTACCCTTACAAATTGTGAAAGTTATACATTGTCATTTTAAAAACTTTGTCGTATAATGTTACGGAATCTTTATCTTATCGTTTACTTATAATAAGAAAGAATATTTGACAGATCTACAACAGATACGACACGAGGAGGCTGACTCACATTTTATGAATACATATACATTAGGAATTGATATCGGATCTACCACCGTAAAGATTGCGATTCTTGATGAAAATCAAACCCTGTTGTTTGCCGATTATCAGAGACATTTTGCAAACATTCAGGAAACTCTGGCCGATCTTCTCCAGAAGGCATATGATAAGCTTGGCGAGTGTACCCTTCATCCGGTGATCACCGGTTCCGGAGGTCTGACTCTTGCCAATCATCTGGAGATCCCGTTTGTCCAGGAAGTAATCGCTGTTTCCTCCTCCCTGCAGACAATGGCTCCACAGACAGATGTTGCCATTGAGCTTGGCGGTGAGGATGCCAAGATCATTTATTTTGAAGGCGGAAATATCGAACAGCGTATGAATGGAATCTGTGCCGGAGGTACAGGCTCTTTTATCGATCAGATGGCATCTCTGCTTCAGACAGACGCCCCTGGTCTGAATGAGTATGCAAAAAATTATAAGGCTCTCTATCCCATTGCAGCCCGCTGCGGTGTTTTTGCAAAAACAGATATTCAGCCTCTGATCAATGAGGGCGCCACCAAGGAAGATCTTTCTGCCTCTATTTTTCAGGCAGTTGTCAACCAGACTATTTCCGGTCTTGCCTGCGGCAAGCCCATCAGAGGTCATGTGGCTTTTCTGGGAGGTCCGCTGCACTTTTTATCAGAGCTGAAAGCTGCCTTTATCCGTACTCTGAAGCTGGATGAGGAACACACCATTGTGCCGGAAAATTCTCATCTTTTTGCAGCCATCGGCTCTGCTCTCAATGCAAAGAAGGAAGTGGCAGTTTCTCTCACTGACTTAAAAGACCGTCTCCGCCATTCCATTAAGCTTGATTTTGAAGTAGAGCGTATGGAGCCTCTTTTTTCTTCAGAAGAGGATTACAGGGAATTTACAGAACGCCAGAGCTCTTACCGGGTAGCCACCGGTGATCTCTCCACTTACAGCGGAAACTGTTATCTTGGCATTGACGCCGGAAGCACCACCACAAAAACCGCTCTTGTAGGCGAAGACGGCAGCCTTCTTTATTCTTTTTACAGCAGCAATAACGGAAGCCCTCTGAATACTGCCATCCGCTCTATTCAGGAAATTTATTCACAGCTGCCAGAGGATGTCCATATTGCCTATGCCTGTTCCACAGGATACGGAGAAGCTCTGATCAAAGCAGCCCTTCTCCTTGACGAGGGAGAAGTGGAAACAGTTTCCCATTATTATGCCGCCGCCTTTTTTGACCCTGAGGTAGACTGCATCCTTGATATCGGCGGACAGGATATGAAGTGCATCAAGATCAAAAATCAGACTGTAGACAGTGTGCA